>NZ_CATWFF010000011.1 GCF_958350005.1 uncultured Megasphaera sp.
TATACAAAACTTTTAGAACATTTCAAGTACCAACATGATATGCCTGCCATCTATTCCTTTTATTCTCAATTTTTATATCATTTTCACTTGTTTCTTATATAAGATCTGCTACAATAGTACCTAAACGATGCAGAAAGGCAGCATATATTATGAAAGAATATATTATTCGGTTTTGTATCCCCAATTATGAACATACAACAGACAAGCGAGTCCGCGAACAGTACAGTATTCTCGGCGGCGCACTGGGCATCTTGTGTAATCTTATTTTATTTGCCGGCAAATTTACTGCAGCAGTAATGACCAACAGTATTGCTATTTTTTCGGATGCCTTCAACAACCTGACCGATATGGGCTCATCCTTTATTTCCATTATCAGCGCCAAACTCAGCAACCGGCCGCCAGACAAGGAACATCCCTTTGGGCACGGCCGGTTTGAATACCTGGCGTCTCTGACCATTGGCCTCATCATTCTGGTCGTTGGCTACAAACTGTGCGAAACATCAGTTGCCAAGTTCTACACACCGGAACCGATGGACCTGTCACCAGTAAGTATTGTCATCCTCCTGGCATCGATTGCCATTAAAGGCTGGATGTATATGTACAATACGTATATTGGCAAAAAAATCCATTCCGGCGTCAATGAAGCAACAGCAGCAGACAGTATCAGCGACGCTGTTGCCACAGCCGGCGTTCTGGCTGCCACCATTGCCCAGCAGTTTACAACCCTGCCTATCGATGCAGCAGCCGGCACGATTATTGGCCTCATGATCATGTACGCCGGCTATGGCATTGCCAAGGACACAGTCAATACGCTTCTCGGCAAAGCACCGGACAAGAAGCTGATCCAGGATATTGTCCACATGGCGCTGCAGTGCAAATACGTCAGCGGCGTTCATGCTATCCGCATTCACGACTATGGACCGGGGCGGATGTTTGGTTCCCTTCATGCCGAAATTCCTGATACGGCCAATCTCGTCGATGCCCATGCCGCCCTGGACGTGCTGGAAGACGAAATCTGGGATAAATTCCAGATCGAATTTAATATCCACATGGATCCGCTGTGTACGAACCGCCATATGATACGGCATACCAAAAAAGTACTGGACTCGCTGATTCAGAAAGAGTATCCCTGGTATCATACGGATAACCTGCGCATTACAGCCGGCAAGGCCCGTCTCAATATTATCTGTGATCTCCACATTCCGCCGCAGGAATATACGCCGTACCGCCTGCGCATTATCCGCAAGCACATGGAAGAAACGCTGAAAAAATACGACAATCGGTACCGCATCGTCCTGGCCCGCATCCTGCCGGAAGGGCGCAGAGAAATTTAACAGTACAGCGTTATACAGCAAAGCCCTGGTCTTGTCAGTCTGACAAAACCAGGGCTTGTTTCATGCCGTATTCAGATTACTGATGCATGGCCATATAAATTTTTTCAGCCGTAATGGGAAGCTCAGTCAGGCGAACGCCGACAGCATTATATACGGCATGGGCAATGGCCGGCGCCGGCGTATTGATGACGATTTCACCGATAGACTTGGCGCCAAAAGGACCATTCGGTTCATAGCTGGGCGCAAATTCCACGTGCAGCGTGCCCATATCCATGCGGCTGGGAATGCGGTACTGCATGAAGGAATTATTCTGAATCTGCCCGGTCGGCGTGAACTGCACATTTTCCATGAGCGCCATGCCAATGCCCTGCACAAGGCCGCCTTCGACCTGTACACGGGCCAGCGCCGGATTAATGACGGTGCCGCAGTCGACGACGGCAGCAAAGTCGATGAGCGTCACCGTACCGGTTTCCGGATCAACGTCGATTTTCGCAGCTCCAGCCATATACGGCGGCGGTGACGTCGGCGAGAAATGGGATTCTGTCGCTTCCAGGGCAATATCATTATGACACATACTGTCATTGGCCAGGTCCTGTATCGTCATGGACCGTCCCGACAGTTCATCGACAATGGCTGTTCCCGTAAATTCCAGTTCCTCAGCCTGACAGTCGCCCCATACGGCAGCGGCCCGTTCTTTCATCCGGCCAATGAGAGTATGACAGGTCTTTTCCACGGCCTTACCGGTCAGATACGTCGTAGACGACGCATAAGAACCGCTGTCATAAGGCGATGTATCCGTATCGACGCCGTCTGTTACGATCTGGTCGACCGAACACTGCAGGCATTCTGCAGCAATCTGCGCCAGAATCGTATCGCAGCCGGTTCCCATATCCGTTGCGCCAATGGACAGCGAATAAAATCCGTCATCATTGACTTTAATGGTCGCTGATGCTACATCGACATTGGAAATACTCGACCCCTGCATGGCCATGGCAATGCCGACACTGCGAATATGGCCGTCAGGCAGCACGCGGCGCGGATAGATATCATCCCAGCCGATCAGTTCCTTGGCCCGCAGCAGGCACTGGTCCAGGGTGCAGCTCAGAGCCGTTTCATTGAAATAGGCCGGCATGACCTGTCCCTGCCGGACCATGTTGCGCAGACGCAGGGCTATGGGACTGATATGCAGTATATCAGCCAGCTCGTTTACTGCCGATTCCAGGGCAAACAGCCCCTGCGTCGCGCCGTATCCCCGATAGGCACCGGCAGCAATAGTATTGGTATAAACCGCTTCATAGGCGAAGCGAAAAGCTTCAAACTGATTGTACAGGGGAATGGACTTGTGACCGGACAAGGTGACCGTTGTCGGGCTGTGGTCGCCATAGGCGCCGGCATTCCACAGGGATTCTACGGAAATAACGCGGATGACGCCGTCCCGGGAGGCACCGACGCGGACGTGAACATTGGCTTCATGGCGGGGCGAAGAGACAGTCATCGATTCTTCCCGCGTATAGATCATCATGGCCGGTTTTCCCGTCAGCCACGTAATATACGCCGGGTACACGTCCATGACGGCCGTCTGCTTGGCGCCAAAGCCGCCGCCAATACGGGGCTTGATAACCCGGACTTTGGACTTGGGAATCCCCAGAGCTGTCGCCACAATGCGCCGTACGTGGAAAGGAACCTGCGTAGAGCTGACAATAACCAGACGGCCAAAGGCATCTTTATAGGAGTAGGCCCGGAACGTTTCCATCATGGACTGCTGCACCTGCTTCGTATGATAGGTCCGGTCAATGACGACATCACACGAAGCCAGCGTCCCTTCTACATCGCCCCAGTCTTCTGCTGCCGAAGCGACGAGATTGCGCTTCTGATCGCCTCCTACTTCTACCAGCTCTTTCCAGTCCTCTTCCGGATGGACGAGAACGGCATTATCTTTTGCCTGCGTAAAGTCCAGCAGCGGTTCCAGGACCTCATATTGCACGCGGATACTTTTCAGCGCCTTGTCTACAGCGTCTTCCGTTTCGCCGGCTACGAGAGCTACAGGATCGCCGACATAGCGAATATGGCGGTCCAAAATGAGGCGGTCATAGGGACTCAGTTCCGGATAGGTCTGTCCGGCAATGGTAAACCGCTGCTGCGGCACGTCGGCTGCAGTGATAATACACTGAATACCAGGCAGTTTTTTGGCTGCCTCCGTTTTTACGGACTTCACGATGGCATGAGCATGGGGACTGCGCAGAGCTTTGACGACGAGGCAGTTTTTCGGCGCCAGATCGGCTGTATATACGGGCTGTCCCGTTACCAGACTGACGGCGTCCTTTTTCATGACCGAACGGTTGATTTCTCTCATGGACACACCGCCTTTCTCTTATCCTGCATATAGGCCTGTATAGCCCGCATATGACTGGCATAGCCCGTACACCGGCACAGGTTGCCGGACAGATATTCTTTAATATCTTCTTCATCCGGGTTATCCAGCTCCCGGGCCATAGCCAGTACGTTCATGACAAAGCCGGGATTGCAGAAACCGCACTGATCGGCACCTTCGCGGCCCATATACTGTGCAAATTCCAGGGCTTCCGGCTGCAGTCCTTCCAGGGTCGTCACATGTTTGCCGTCAATGCGGGCTGCCAGGACGGCGCAGGACAGGACAGGGCGTTCTTCCAGCCAGACCGTACAAAGGCCGCAGTTCGTCGTTTCACAGCCGCATTTTACACTGTAACATCCCTGCTCCCGCAGCAGGTCAAACAGCATCATACCTTCTTCTACAGTGCTGCGCCGCTGTATGCCATTGAGCCAGTATGTAATATCTATCATTTCTGTTCCTCCCATATACGCTGCAGCAGGCGACGGCTCAGCACGCTGGCCATGGCTTTGCGGTATGCTGCAGAGCCGCGCGAATTATCTCCAAACGTAAGAGACTCAGCCCATTTCCGGGCTGTCTCTGCTGCGCCCTGCATCTTCGCTTCCGATTCCGCTGTGCAGCAGACCTGAGCCCGCAGGGGACGAGCGCCGATAGCACAGCGCAGCGACTCTCCATCGGACGATACGGAACAGGCAATAATCGGGAAATCTGTAGCATTCAGCCGCAGCGATGCATAGGCCGTATGGCGATGTTCTTTTGGTATGACAATGTGGGTCAGAATATCCGTACCGGCTCCCGTTTCAGCAAACTGTTCCAGGGGCATCCGGCCGCCGCGGTACAGTTCCACCTCTGCATGCAGTGCCAACAGCAGAGTCAGTACATCGGAAAAGCCAAATCGGCCGCATACACTGCCGCCGACAGTGGCCACGTTGCGGAACTGGGTGCCCACAATATGGCGCAGTCCCTCTTTCACAGCGCCCTGTGCATATGCATCCAGCGCCGGCGATACTTCCATTGCCCGCAGGGGCGTCATGGCACCAATGCGAAATTCCCGTTCTCCTTCTTCAATCTGATCCAGTCCCAGAGCCGATAAATCAATGGCCTGACGGATTCTGAGCCCCGGTGACAGGCGAAGCCAGCAACAACCGCCCAATACGCGGGAGCCCCGCTGTTGATTGGCTTCCCACGCTTCTTCCATACTCTGCGCTCGTATAAGCTGCGCAATATGCATATTCGTTACTCCTCCTCTGCAGCTGTTGCTGCAATGACGTTTTTCCTATACGTTATTGTACCGTACTCTGCCAATATCTGGCAACTAAAATCCCCATATAATACATTTCCAGCTATACAGACAGATTCTGTCATCAAAGTATGCTATGCTATAGATGTGGTTGCTACAAAACCCACAGGTTTAGGAAATACATTTCATTGAAACGGAGGAACCTATGATGAATGCTGCCTGGGATTTAACAAAAAAAGTACTGCATCGCCAAGGGTGGAAGCAAAATACCGTCTTTTCCCCTTACGGCGTGCAGCAGGGACTGGATATACTGAAAACGAACACGACAGATGCCGCCATGATTCAGGACCTTTCCCCCTACTCTATATCCGTACAGGAACAACTCCAGAATACCCGCTCCGGAGCGCTGTCCCTGCTGCTGAGTAAAAAGCCCATGCCGGGCAACTGGAGTGATGCCGGCGTACAGTGCTTTACGGACCCGCAGGAGGCTACAATCTGCAAAAATGACTTTCAGCAGCGCATACTGGATGAAGTATTGGATGCTAAGGAACTCACGCATAAAGACGATGATGGTCTCAACCTGTTCATTGGCACGAAGTTTGAAGCGAAATGGCTGCAGCTTTTCGACAAAAAAAATACCCGTAAGCGGCCATTTTATCTGACGCCGCAGACAGAAATAACGGTCGAAACCATGTCCAATACGTTTAATGCCATTCCCATGGTGCAGACAGATGCCTATGAAGGCGCAGCTTTGCCAGGAGAAAAAGGTGTAACAGTATACTTCATAAAGCCAAAACAACAAAACTATGATGATGTACTGAAACATCTGCCGAATATTATAGAAGCCATGAAGCCAGGACGAGTAGAGTTTTATATGCCTAAACTCCGAACGGATACGAAAACAGACCTTCTCGATCTGTTAAAAGGATTCCATTCCCTGAATCTTCCGTGGGAAGAAAATCATCGCGCTCAGGCAAGGGGGGTGCAGCCCTGTGACGGCATATTTTTTCTGGATCGCCTGTCCGAGCAGATTCCTTTTATTCTCCACAAAGCATATCAAATCGCTACATTGGATGTAAATGAAGAACGGGCCGTCGCCAAAGCTTTAACACGTATTTGTTGGGCCATCGGAAGTGTTTGCTGTGCCCCTGTCCCGCCTGCGGTCATCCGCATGGACAGCCCCTATTTCGTCGTCATCAAAGATCAGACTGCGGACCATCAGGAACGAATCGTATTCACTGCCTGGATTGCTGATCCCAGAGCATAAAAAAACAGAGCTGTTTCCCCGAAAGACTTCGTCTTCCTGGAACAGCTCTGTTTTTATGAGCAGAAATTATAATTTTCCGTACTGCTGCAGCAGTTTCTTACAGGTTGCTGCAATTTCCGGCGAAGCATCTGTCAGAGGCAGACGGAACGGACCGGCCGGAATTCCCAACTGGTTCAGCATCGTCTTTACCGGTACAGGACTTACCGTACAGAATACGCCCTTCATAAAGGGTAAATACTGCTGATGCATTTTTGCAGCTTTTTTGACATCGCCCTGCTTGAAAGCAGCGATCATTTCATCCATTTCCCTGCCAATGACATGGGAAGCAACGGAAATGACGCCTTCTGCACCGACTGCCAGAAGGGGAACGGTCATATTGTCATCGCCGCTGTACAGATGGAAGCCTTCCGGCGCATTGGCAGCAATGGTCGTTGCATAATCAACGTCGCCTGTTGCATCTTTAATGCCAATGATATTGGGGAAGTCATGAGCCAGTCTGCAGACCGTATCGGCCGTAATGGTACCGCCTGTGCGGCCAGGTACGTTATAAATGAAGATAGGCATCTTCGTCGATTTGGCAATGGCTGCAAAGTGGGCGTAACACCCTTCCTGATTGGGCTTGTTATAGTACGGCACAATGCACAGCAATACATCGACGCCAGTCTGTTCTGCCTTTTTGATAAAGGCAATAGTCTGGGCCGTATTGTTCGTGCCTACATTGGCCATAACCAGATTTTTCTGTTTCAGCGTATCAGCCGTCACCTGGAAGAGGTGCAGTTTTTCTTCTTCCGTCATCGTCGCGCCTTCACCGGTCGTAGCGCCGACGAGAATCCCCAGGCCTTGTTCCGTATACGTTTCAGCCAGTTTCACTGCAGCTTCATAGTTGACCGTACCATCAGCATGGAACGGCGTGACCATGGCCGTAATAACATTGGGAAATCGTAACATACTCAGATTCACTTCCTTTGCTTGAATATACTCTATTTAATCATATCATGAGCCAGCATATATTCGGCAATCTGCAGGGCATTGAGAGCGGCGCCCTTACGAATCTGATCGCCTGATACCCACAGGTTGACGGCTTTGGGATTATACAGATCCTTGCGAATACGGCCTACATAGCAGTCGTATTTTTCCGACGTATACAAGGGCATGGGATATTCCATTTCAGCCGGATTATCCTGTACCTGTGCGCCTGGGAAGGCATCAATAGCCTTGCGGATGGCATCGACTGTCAGTTCGTCTTTCGTTTCGACATAGACCGATTCGGCATGGCTGCGGAATACAGGAACACGAACGGTCGTCGCCGTAATGGCAATGGAATCATTATGCAGCATTTTATGAGTTTCATTGACCATTTTCATTTCTTCTTTGGTATAATCGTTTTCCATAAATTTATCAATTTGCGGAATCAGATTGAAGGCAATGGGATAATGCTTGGGCAGGCTCTTGCTGGGCAGAATATGGGGTTCCATTTTTTCGCCTTTCAAATAGGCTTCTGTTTCATCCCGCAGTTCATCAATGCCTTCCTTGCCGGCACCGGAAACAGCCTGATAGGTGCTGACGACGATTTTGGTAATAGGCGACAAATCGTAAATCGGCTTCAGCGCCATGAGCATGATAATGGTCGAGCAGTTCGGGTTGGCAATAATGCCTTTATGCCAGGCAATATCTTCCGGATTGACTTCCGGAACGACGAGAGGCACGTCTGGGTCCATGCGGAACGTACTGGAATTATCGATGACGACACATCCCCGTTTTGCAGCTTCCGGGCCCAGGGTCTTACTGATGGAGCCGCCGGCAAACAGACCGATATCCACGCCATCAAAAGATTCCGGCACTGCTTCTTCTACAGTATATTCCTGGCCGTTTACCATTAATTTTTTTCCTGCAGACCGTTCAGAAGCCAAAAGCTTCAGCGAGCTGTACGGAAAGTTACGTTCTTCAATGAGGCGGATAAATTCCTGTCCTACTGCCCCTGTGGCACCTAAAATCGCTACTACCGGTTTTCTTGTCATACCAAAATTCCTCCCCAACTGCTGTTATAAATAATTTTCCAGACCAAAGGTCAGGCCTTTTTTCGATGTTACTTTCTTTACGGCCAGTACGACACCGGGCATAAAGGATTTGCGGTCCATAGAATCGTGACGAATTGTCAGCAATTCGCCGTATCCGCCAAACAGAACCTGCTGATGAGCAATATACCCGGGCAAACGGACGCTGTGAACGGAAATGCCGTCCACTTTGGCACCGCGGGCGCCTTCCAGGCTTTCATGCGTATTGTCCGGCGCAGGCTTGACCCCGGCAGCGGCACGGGCAGCGGCAATTTTATTAGCCGTCATAATGGCTGTGCCAGACGGCGCATCTAATTTATTGTTATGATGGAGTTCAATAATTTCCACATCCGGCAGATATGGAGCCACTTCTTCAGACAGCTTCATCATCAGGACGGCACCAATGGAAAAATTCGGCGCAATAAAAATGCTCGTATCTTTTTCCCGGGCCAGTTCATCCAGTTCATCCCGCTGTGCTGCTGTCAGACCGGTCGTACCAACTACCATGGGAACGCCATGGGCAATGCAGGTTTTGGCATTGTCAAAAATAACTTTCGGCGTCGTAAAATCAACGACTACATCCGGCTTAATTTCATCCAGTGCCGCACCTAAATCGTTGCGGATGGCAATGCCGAGAGAACCTATACCGGCAACTTCACCTACGTCTTCGCCAACATGGGTAATGCTGATGCCGCCGACTACTTCCAGTTCTTTATCTTCATGTACGGCCTGCACGACCTGACTTCCCATACGGCCATCTGCACCGTTTACTAATACGCGAAGCATAACGTCACCTTCCTTATTTTACTATAGTAAAGATTAATCTTAATAATATACCTATTACACTATGCCGTCAAGAATGATGCCCTTTACTTGCCTTTTTTAACCTGATCCACTAACTGACGTGCCGTTTCCAAACTGGCCGCCGTCGTATCATTGCCGGCAAACATACGGGCAATTTCCTGAATATGGGCCTCAGGAGACAGGAGGCGTACGTGTGATACAGTCCGTCCTGCCGCTTCCTGCTTGTAAATAAAATAGTGATGATCTGCAATAGCCGCTGTCTGCGGCAAGTGAGTAATGCAGAATACCTGTCCCCTTTTGCGGAGACGCCGAATATGATCGGCTACCTGGAGCCCGGTCTGGCCGCTGATACCGACGTCAATTTCATCGAAAATCATGGTCTGACCGGCTGCATTGCTGCCGCTGCAGGTTTTCAGGGCCAGGGCAATACGGGAGATTTCGCCGCCAGAAGCGATTTTTGCCAGCGGCTGCATATCTTCGCCGGTATTGGCAGAAAAATACAATTCCACAGAAGCAGCGCCTTCCGGTGTAATCTGTTCCATCGGCACGATTCGGAACGTAATACGGCTGTTCGGCATGCCCAGTTCATGCAGAGCCTGTTCCATAGACTGCCGAAAAGGGATATTCGCAGCACAGCGCAGCTCCATGAGATGGTCTGCCGCCTTTCGCAGCTCCTGCTCCTTCTGGGCGGCCTGAGCCTGCAGTTTCGCCAGCACCGTCTCGGACTGATCCAGTCGGGCAAATTCTTTCTTTGCCTTTGCCAGAAATGACAGAATATCGGCAATGGTCACACCATATTTCCGCTTCAGTTTATCCATGGCCGCCAGCCGGGACTGCATGCGGTCCAGCGCCTGTTCATCAAATTCAAAGTCATCGGCATACCGCTGGAGACGGTCATGAACCTCTTCCACATCATATGACAGCGATTCTACTTTAGCCGCCAGGGGCTGAAATTCCCCTTCATAGGCCGATGATTTTTCCAAATCCCGCCGCAGCGTTTCCAGCTGCTCTATGATCCCTTTCTGCCGCTCGCCCCCTTCCAGGCTGAACAGGGCACTGCGCAGGGTATCCTTAATATGTTCGGCATGAGATGCTTTGCGGACCTGCTGTTCCAGCTCGTCATCTTCGCCCGGCTTCAGCTGGGCATCTTCAATTTCCTTAATCTGAAAGGCCAGTACGCTCAGCATGCGGGCCTTTTCACTTTCATTGCGCTGAAGCTTTTTCATCTCCCCGCAGAGAACCTTCCACTGCCTGTATTCCTGCTGATAGGCAGCGCAGGCTTTCTGCAGCTCCGGCGTCAGTCCATCCAGTACAGCAATATGATAGGCCGGGTCGAAAATCAGGCGGTTATCGAACTGGCCATGAATATCCAGCAAGTATTCGCCGATTTTCCGGACTGTTGCCGTCGGCGTCAGCACGCCGTTGACCAGGGTCGTTCCCCGGCCGCTGCGGTGAAACTGCCGGGAAATAATCAGCTGTCCTTCATCACACGTAATGTGGTTGGCGCTGAGCAGTTCCTGCAGGTCATCGGCAACAGACGAAAAAAAGAACGCGCCTTCTACGAGGAATGCATCCGTGCCCTGACGCACGAATGATGCCGAAGCGCGTTTCCCTGCTAATATGCCGATAGCGTCCAGCAAAATGGACTTGCCTGCCCCGGTCTCACCAGTAAAAATCGTTATGCCCTCACCGAACGAAAGATGGAGGTCTTCAATGAGCGCAAAATTCTGTATATGCAGCGACTGCAGCATACGGGCCTCATTCCTTCATCAGCGAAACGACGAGTTTGACCAGCTGCGGAACCGTTTCCGCATTATTGGTAATAATGAGAATTGTATCGTCCCCTGCCAGCGTACCAATAACACTTTCCCACTTCGCATGATCAATGGCTGATGCTACCATGCTGGCTGAGCCAGGCAGCGTGTGAATGACGATCTGATTAAAAGCCGCATCGACTCGTACAATAGAGTCCTGAAACAGTCGGGCCATGCGATTCTTAGACATGAGCATATTCTGTTCCGGCGACAGGGCGTACCGGTAGTGACCGTCGCTTGTCGGGACTTTAATCAGCATCAGCTCTTTAATATCGCGGGACACAGTGGCCTGCGTAACTTCAATGCCTTCTTCCTGAAGAGCCTTGGCCAGTTCTTCCTGTGTTTCAATCGGCCGGGACTGTACAATTTCCTTTATTTTCGTATATCGAAATCTTTTCATCCTATATTCTTACCCTCTTTTCTGTACCATATACAATACAGGCGGACAATGCACCTGATTTACGGGCCGCCAGGAAGAAACGTCAAATTCCGCCTGCGGAACCTGCTGCAACAGACTGCGTACAGCCTGCTCTTCCCGGGCACCCGGTTCTGTTCCGGGATATGCCGCTATCATAATTATCCCATTTATCGCAATTTTATTCAAGCATATTTTCAGTGCTTTTACGGTTATTTCGCTTTTAGTATGAACAGCATGGTCGCCATGAGGCAAATAGCCCAGGTTGAACACGATAATATCCGGATTTTCTTCCAGCTGTGCCAGCAGCACATCGTGAGAGCCGCAGCGGCAGCAAACACGGCTATCTGCCAGATTATGATCAGCCATCTGCCGTTTTGTCGCCGCAATGGCCCGTTCCTGAATATCGAAGGCATAAAGCCGCCCCGTCTCCTGCATGTGGGAAGCCAGGAAAACCGTATCATACCCGTTGCCGCAGGTCATATCGACCATCACACGGGCTGTCGGTATATATGGAGTCAGCAGGGCATGAGCCATGGCGACGGCATTTTTAAAAGGCGAAGCCATCATGATTCATTCCCCATCATTTTTTTAAATACATTGGAATAAAAATAATTTTGGTTAAAACGAATCAGTTTCAGGACATGTTCTGATTTGCGGACGTGAAGCGTCATAGTTCGTAAAATTTCCTGGTCCATAACTCCATCGACAGACACGCGCACGCTATTGCGGCTGTTGGCCGACGTAAAGCTGATTTCATCAGCATCACTCAGTACCAGCGGCACTTTCAGCAGCAAATGAGGGCAAATGGGCGTTACCATAATGCACGGCACGTTCGGCGATACAATGGGCCCGCCGCTGGAAAAGGTATATCCTGTGCTTCCCGTCGCCGTCGCCACAATAATCCCGTCACCAGGATACTGCTGAATAAAATGGCCGTTAATGCTCATGTCCACGCGGATCAGCTTGCCTACGTTGCCATGACCGATGACGATATCATTCAGGGCCGGCGGCAAGGTCTGAATCATGCCGTCGTCATAACACAGTTCAGAATGAAGCATCATCCGGTCTTCTATGAAATAGTGGCCGTCCAGTATATCCTGAATGCGCTGGCTCAGCATTTTCGTCTCTACTTCGTATAAAAATCCCAGCGAGCCCAGATTTACGCCGCAGACAGGAACGCCTGCTTCGGCAAACTGTTTGCTCATCTTGAGGATCGTTCCGTCTCCGCCAAGAACCAGGGCCACGTCAATAGACTGATATATGGTCATGCGAGGCCGCAGATGTTCCGGCGGAATTCGCTGATATGTCGTCTGCCGGCTCTCGCTGATATAGGCAGGAAGATAATAGGCAATCCCTTTATCTTCACAAATCTTGATAATCTGCTGTACAATGGCCGCACATTCGCGTTTTACTAAATTGGGAAAAATACCTATACGCATGAGATCACCTACATTTCATGAGAAGAGCTGACAATACGGTCAATATCTTCTTCCGTAATATGGTTGCAGCATACTTCGTCTTTCTTCGTATACAGTAAATACTCAATATTTCCGTCTGCCCCTTTGATAGGAGAAAAGGTCAGCCCTGTGGGAGACAGGCCGCAGTCGGCAATCCCTGCCGTTACCCGTCGGATAACCTCGCGGTGAATGTCCGGGTCCCGCACGATGCCGCCTTTGCCGACATGTTCCCGTCCCGCTTCAAACTGCGGCTTAATGAGGGTTACCATAGCGCCGCCGTCTGCCAGGAGCGGTGCCACAGCAGGCATGATTTTCAGCAGGGAAATGAAGGATACGTCAATCGAAATAAAATCGACAGGCTGGCCAATATCTGCGACAGTTACATTGCGGATATTGGTCCGTTCCATATTGATGACCCGTTCATCAGTCCGCAATTTCCAGGCCAGCTGGCCATATCCTACATCGACGGCAAATACTTTGGCTGCTCCCCGCTGCAGGGCACAGTCCGTAAAGCCGCCTGTAGACGCACCAATATCCATCATGGTCACACCGGTCAGGTCGATGGGAAACACTTCCATGGCCTTTTCCAGTTTCAGTCCGCCTCGGCCAACATAGGGAATAGGATTTCCCTTTACCGTAATATCGGCATCGACAGGAAGTTTTGTTCCTGCCTTATCGACCCGCTGATTTTTGACAAATACCAAGCCAGCCATAATCGTAGCCTTCGCTTTCTCGCGGCTTTCAAAAAAACCGCGGGATACGAGCAGTACATCCAGTCTTTCTTTCTGTTGCATACGTCCTCCCTTACTGCGCACGGACGAGCAGATACGATACGAGTTCGCGCAGGAACCACGCCCGATCGCCTAGGGGCGCAATCGCCTGTATTGCCTTGTCGGCCGCTTCCTGTGCCAGCTGCCGCGCTTCTTCCAGCGAAAAGATCGTCGCATACGTCGCTTTCTGATTTCTGGCATCGCTGCCTACAGGTTTGCCCAATGCCGCTTCATCGCCGACGACGTCGAGAATATCATCTGTAATCTGAAAGGTCAGCCCCATATACGTGCCGTACACGTCGAGAGCCTGTTTTTCTTCGTCACCGGCATCCCCCAGAATTGCAGCCAGCGTAATAGCTGCCTCAAAAATAATGCCTGTTTTCGAGTAATGCAGCAGCTCCAGCCCTTCCCGGCCTATGTGGATATTTCCTTCTGATTCCAGGTCAAAGGACTGTCCGCCTACCATGCCGGCAGGCCCGGCAGCATGAGCAAACACCTGAATAGACCGAGCCAGTTTTTCCGGATCTATATGGGTCTGCCGGGCCATCAGCTCAAAGGCATAGGTCAGCAGGCCGTCACCGGCCAGAATGGCCATGCCTTCTCCGTATACGATATGATTCGTCGGTTTGCCGCGGCGGAGATCATCGTCATCCATTGCCGGCAGATCATCGTGAATGAGAGAGTACGAATGAACACATTCCAGGGCGCAGGCAATATCCAAATAAGGTGCACTGTCTTTGCCCAGACTTTCCAGCGTCGCCAGCAGAAGGATGGGGCGAATCCGCTTTCCCCCGGACAGAAGGCTGTAATTCATGGCTTCATACAGTCTGGCAAACTGCGGCCGTTCTGGCTGCAGAAGCTGGGCCAGCCGGCAGTCAATACGCTGCTTTTGTTCCTGCATATATGCTGCCAGATTCATAGATCATTCTCCTCCGTATCCTGTTCTGCATGAATATCAGCCAGGGCCTGAGCCCGCTGGCGGGCATACTCCAGGGCACTGTCACAGGCATCTGCCAGTTTGACAGCTTTTTCATATACATCAAGCGATTCCTTCAATGTCAGTTCCGGCGCATTCATGGCCTGTACCAATTCTTCCAGTTTCGCATAATTTGCTTCAAAATTTTTCAGTTTATCTGTTGCTCTTGCCATAACTATGTACCTCTTTGACTTCTGCCGTAATCTGACCATCAGCCATCTGTATGGAAAGGAGATCGCCGCCGGAAATATCCTGTATCCGGGAAACAACCTGTCCCTGTTTCAGCACCTGGCCGTAGCCCCGTCGTCTCAGGGCTTCCGGCCCTGCCGCTGCCAGAGCCGCCTTCAGCCGTTCCAGTTTTCCTGCAGCCCCTGTCAGGGCCATCGTAATCTGATGCCAGCTTTCTGTACGCAAGCGGGAAATGCGCTCTGCCTTTTGCCCGAGCAAAGCCTCATACCGTTCAGGCCGGATACAGGTTTTCAGATGGGCAATCTCCCGTTCATATCGTTCCATACGGCGCTGCAATGCGTCCTGTACCTGCTCACTCATGGCAGCCAAATCCATTTCTATTTCGTCTATACTCGGAAACGCCAGCTCTGCCGCATGGGTAGGCGTTGCCGCCCGCACGTCAGCTGCAAAATCAGCCAGGGTCGTATCCGTTTCATGACCAATGGCCGTAATAACCGGCACAGCCGCTTCATAAATGGCTTTTACGACTTCCGGACTGTTAAAGCACCACAGATCTTCCATAGAGCCGCCGCCGCGGGCGACGATGAGGACATCCAGTGCTGTATTGCAGCCGGCCTGCCGAATCGTACGGGCCAGTTTTTCTGCCGCCCCTTCGCCCTGAACCGGTACGGCATACAGCCGAATCTGGACATAGGGATTGCGCTCTGCTGCAATCTTGTGAATATCGTGGAGAACTGCGCCAGTTCGCGACGTCACAACGCCGACGGTCCAGGGAAACCGGGGAATGGACTGCTTATGGCGGCTGTCAAAATAGCCCTGTTCTTCCAGCGCCGTTTTGATCTTTTCATATTCTGCCTGCAAAGACCCTATGCCCTGCGAAAAAAGGCGTTCAATAATAAAGGACAGGGTGCCGCCTTTTTCATATACATTGATCGTGCCGATTACGACGACATGATCGCCGTCACGTACGGAATCCATCATATTCCCTATGACGCGGCTGCGAAAGAGGACGGCCCGAATGGAGCAGGAATCGTCACAAATATTCATATAATAATGGCCGTTTGAAGCGCGCTTCAGGCCAATAATATTGCCTTCCATGGCTATGTTCTGCAGGCGGAAATCCTTCTGCAGATCTGCTTTTATCCGCTGTACAACATCTGTTACTGATGCATATTTCATACTCGGCCTCTTTCCTGCCAGGCAGCCCAGAAGGCCGCTCCGCTGCTGTTATCTGCGCTGTACCCCTGCGGCGCCAGATGAAGAATAATGTCATGGCTGAGACAATACTCTTTCAGCTGCCGCTGCAGATAGGAGTTGGACATGACGCCGCCGGCAGCGACGAGACAGGCCATCTCGTTCTGTGATTCCAGCATACGGCGCAGGCCATCCCATACAGCAGCCAGTGTCCAGGCGCACATATCGCCATCCCGGTAATTCCCGGCAGCAATACGGCGCTGCGCCTGTGATTCGGGACCGGAAAAGCTGACTTCTCCGTCCCGGCAGAATACATGCGCCTTTTGTGCCGATAATCTGCCTGAAGTCCGGGCCAGCTCATCTACATGGACCCCTGCCGGAAAGGGCAGGCCCAGGGCTACGCCAACGCGGTCAATAAACTGACCGGCACTGATATCGCTCGTTCCGCCGACACGGGTAATAGCCAATCCCTGTGCATCGGGGACAATCCGCATCAGATCCGTCGTGCCGCCTGATACATGAAGGCCATAAAAAGGAGTGCTGTCAATGGCACCAAGATCCCGCAGCACAGCCAGTACATGATTTTCCTGGTGACTAATACAATGCAGCGGAACCTGCAGAACCGATGCCAGCGACCGGGCATAGCCCAGGCCGGCCAAAAAGGCCGGCATATAAGAGTCTTCACGACGGCGCGGTGCATCCGTAACGCCGACAGCCTGAATGACATAGTCCGGACAGGATTGCCGGAGCCGTTCAAACAGAACGGGCAGATTTCGCATATGCTGGTATACCATATTCGACTGCGACAGACCGCGGCTTCCTGAAGGAACAGACAAAATAATCCGTTCATCTGCAAGAATATGAAAGGCTGCATCGACCAGACAAAGAGACGTAGTATAACAGCTTGTATCCAGGCCCAGGTATGCGTCCATTATGTCCGGTCCCGCACGTATGCGCCAAGAATGCCGTTAATAAATTTTGCCGACTGGTTCCCGCTGTATTCCTTGGCCAGCACAATAGCTTCATTCAGTACAATAGACGGAGCCAGCGATTCCTGCGGATACAGCAGTTCACACAATGCCAGGCGCAAAATATTTCTGTCCGTATAATTCATCCGTCCTACATCCCAATGTTTGGCATAGGCACGAATACATGCATCCAGTTCATCCTTATGGGCCGAAACTGTTTGAATCAAATAGGTGCAGTATGGATCATCGCCTGATTCCTGGGATTCTTCTCCACTATCGGCAGGTACAAAAATTTCCGTTTCCCTGTATTGTATGTCGTTTTCGCCGTGAAACTCCCGGGAAAACAATCGTTCCAGCGCCTGTTGGCGCGATTGGTGTCTGCTCACATTATCCTCCGTAACGTTTTTATCGGTGTGTAAAAAGAATATCTTCAATAGTGACATGCACTGTCAGCTGCTCGGCGCCGGTCATCTGCCGGAGAGCATCTGCTACGTTCTGCTGCACCTGCAGTGCCAGCAGCCGCAGCGGAATATCATCATGGACCTGAATATGAATATCAGCCTGAATCCTGTCCTGGTCATACCGTACATGAATGCCCCGTCCCTGCTTACGGACTACACCGGCTGTATGCAGGGCGGCCATTGCCGCTATTTCAGTCAAAGCCCCTTCGCTGACAGCATAGGTAAACGTGTCTTCATGTTCTTTCATCTATACCCTCACGTTTGCTGTGCATCTGCTGAAAAATCGATATCCTGTATAATGACATGAACTGCCGATACAGGATATCCCGTATACCGCTCTACCGCCTCTTTAACGCCAGTCTGAACAGCCAGGGCAATATCCGGAATACGGCGGCCATACTGCACAATAAGACGTACTGTCAGCTCCAGGTGCCTGCCGTCCAGAGAGACATCGATTCCCTGCGGCGCTTCTGCCTTTATCAGTTTTTGAACAGCCGTCTCCTTCAGCGTCGCTCCCAGAGAGCATACACCGGGGACGGCAGCGGCGGCCTGTGAAGCAATTGCTGCCAGCACGTGCTGTGAAATATGAATGCCGCCAAGGCTGTTCGTTTCAGTTAGTTCCATTGCCCTTCACCACCGGCAAAATTCACAAAAAGCGATGAGATCCTCATCGCTTTTAAGGTACTTCCTATGCTTATGCTCTGCCGAGATAATCGCCTGTTCTCGTATCGATCTGAAGAACTTCGCCTTCATTGATGAACAGCGGTACTTTGACAACATATCCTGTTTCCAGTTTGGCCGGTTTGCTGCCGCCTGTAGCCGTATCACCGCGAACGCCCGGGTCCGTTTCAACGACTTTCAGCGATACTGCTGCCGGCAAATCAATACCGATAACCTTGCCTTTGAACTGCATAACCGATACGTCCATTTCTTCTTTGAGGAAATTAACGGCGTTGCCAAGGCTTTCCTTGCTGATTTCAATCTGTTCGTACGTTTCATTATCCATGAAACAGTACATGCCTTCATTTTCGTATAAGTACTGCATCTGACGGCGGTCTACGCGGGCATCCTGTACTTTTTCGCCGGCATTCCATGTACGTTCTACAACAGCACCGGTTTCCAGATTCTTAATCTTTGCGCGAACAAAGGCTGCACCTTTGCCGGGCTTTACGTGCTGGAATTCGACGACCTGCCATACCTGACCATCAATTTCAATGGTTACACCTGGTCTGAAATCATTACTTGTAATCATGAGTCTACTCCTCCTATAACAACTCCATCAATTCTTTTGATGTCTTAGTTAGTATTTCACAGCCATCGGCTGTAACGGCAACGGAATCTTCTATGCGGACACCATATTTGCCTTCTATGTACAGTCCCGGTTCTACCGTGACTATCATATTCTCCTGCAGCGTACCGTCAGCACGCGGGGAAAGAACGGGATATTCGTGAATTTCCAGGCCCGTGCCATGTCCCAGGGCATGGGTAAAGTACTGATCCTTGCCATGCTGGGCAAAATAACTGCGAACTGCCGCATCAATATCCCGGCATGATGCACCGGCCCGTACGGCCTGCACGCCCAGTTTCTGCCCTTCCAGCACGAGATGATACAGGTCCTTTTGTTCCTGTGATGCCTTGCCGACGACAACCGTTCTGGTTATATCTGAATGATATCCGCCCCATACGGCGCCAAAATCAAAGGTAATGAAGTCACCGGCTTCAACGACTTTATTGCTGGCCACACCATGAGGCATAGCCGACCGGCAGCCAGAGGCCACGATAGTTGTAAAGGACTTCCCTTCTGCACCGCCCAGGAGCATATTGCTTTCCAGCTGCGCCGCCAGGCTTTGTTCCGTCACACCTGGCCGGATATGAGGCAGAAGCTCAGCAAAAGCCGCATCGGCAATACGGCTCGCTTTCCGCGTTGCTTCCAGCTCATACGGCTCCTTCACGGCCCGCAGCTGCGCCAGATTTACACCGTCAAACCGACTGGTCCCTGCAGTCTCTGCAATATGTTCATACAGAAAATGGGTCAGATAATTTGCTTCATACAATACTATCTGACTGGCTGTATCACGCAAATACGTACCAATGCATTCTGAAAGCCGTCCTTCGTGATTTCTCACGTCGCAGCATGCACCGGCTTCCAGTGCCGCCTGTTCTGTATATCGCGAATCCGTCCACAGCACAGCAGCATCACCGGAAATCAGCAGCGCTCCTTCACCGCCGGTAAACCCGCTGAAATACCGCAGATTTTCCGGCTGTACCATAAGCGCACTGTCGGCGCCGTGTTCATGCATATACTGTCGCAGGCGGGATATTCTGTTTTTTATCATCCATATCACCCACACTATTCGGATTATACCTTATCTTACCACATTACAACTCATTTGAATAGGTTATTTATTCAAATGGCAGTTCCCGTTCTTTCTCTGTCAGGGTGCGGAACGAACCTGGCTGCAGGCAGGAATCCAGCTGCAGGCTGCCAATAGACCGGCGATGAAGAGCCGTTACCGTCAGACCTACAGCAGCACACATGCGCTTGACCTGATGGTATTTCCCTTCCTGCACCGTAATCTCCACCGTATTGGCGCCGGTCTGTACTGCATGAGCCGGCAGGCACTGCAGGCCGTCAGCCAGCATAATGCCGGCCTGAAACTGCTCTTCCATATCTTCCGGTATGATGCCGTCTACAGTGGCTTCATACACTTTGTCAATATGCTTTTTGGGAGATGTAATGCGGTGGGACCACTTGCCGTCATTCGTCAGCAGCAGCAGCCCCGTCGTATCTTTATCCAGGCGCCCGACAGGGAACAGTCCGGCGCCCTGATAGGTCCGGGGAAGCAGATCCAGCACGGTCTGGCTGTGCCGGTCTTCTGTTGCAGACAGAACGCCTGCCGGTTTATGCAGCATAAGATAGGAATATTGTTCGTACAGGACCTGCTCGCCGTCGACGGAAATCACATCCGCAGCGGGATCTACTTTGACAGAGCTGTCGCGGCAGGCCCTGCCATTGACCAGAACATTTCCGTTTTTGCACAGCTCTTTCAGCTGCCGCCGTGTTCCCCAGCCGCAGTGGCCCAGCAGTTTATCAAGACGCATCATGGCTGCCATATCTGCACCGCCTTACAGACTCGGCATATTGGCCCACTGGGCCTGATAGCCTTCCATGCCTTCCAGGTGCTGCGTGCAGTTCATGAGGGTCATGACATTGCGTTCACCGTGGTATTCAATAATATTAAATGCCGTATTGTATTGCTGAAAACACCAGATACGCTGCATTTCCAGCCCCAAAAGGCCAAAGAGCAGACACCGAATGGCCGCACCGTGGGAGGCAATCAAGACCGTATCGCCATCGGCGTGATGACTCAGTATTTCCCTGGTTTTCGGCGTAATCCGGGCTGCTACATCCCGAAAGGATTCGCCGCCGTGGGCTTTCATCGTCCCGTTAGAAGCATAAAAAGCCTCAATCTCACCAGGCCACTGCTGCGTAATTTCCTTATATGTATGACCTTCCCAAACGCCAAAATCTGTTTCTCTCAGTTCATCATAAGACTGTACAGGCAGTCCATGGGGCTGAGCAATAATTTCTGCCGTCCGCCGGGCCCGCTGCAGGGTGCTGCTGTAAATACCGTCAAAATGCACGTCTTTCAAAAACCGGCTGAGGCACTGTGCCTGAGCCACGCCCCGTTCATTCAGCGGTACATCTGTTGATCCCTGGTACCACTGATTCACATTGCCATCTGTTTCGCCGTGGCGCACGAGATACAATTTTATCATATCACAAACTCCTCCTGTGTTCTGAATATCGGCAAATACCAATACACTTACCATTATAACGAAAAAACAGTCTTCTGAACAGCAGATACCAGCAATGCCGCTTCACCGAGAAGCATAACTTCGCTACATTCCAGGACGGCGCCGTACGTATCACCTGTAACGCCGCCAAGACGGCAGACAATATACCGATTGGCCAGCAAAGCTGTCAGCATGGCCGAGCCCAGCAGCACCAAATACAGAAATCCTCCGTACACAGCCGGCAGGAGTGCCAGCAGAAACCCTTTTACCAGCACATGAGACGGCTGATGCTGCGTAAACGCCATTCCCAGTCCCTGACTGCGGGCATAGGGAAACTGAAAAATACTGATAAGCGTGCCGAACCGCGCAGCTGCCGGAATGCCCAGAAGCACCATATATACGAGAGGTACGGGAATATTGGCCAGAAAGGATATTTTAAAAAAAGCCAGGAAGAAAAAGGCCAGTACCCCATTAGAACCGACGCGGCTGTCTTTCAAAATTTCCAGCATGCGCTCCTGACTGCGGCCGGAAAAAATGCCGTCAGCTGTATCCATAAATCCGTCGGCATGGAGCCCGCCAGTCAGAAAGAACCAGAATCCAACTACCATGGCGGCGCTGTAAAAGGGTGCAAAAATCAGGGATACTGCCATATATACGGCACACAGGAGGGCTCCTATAATCAGGCCTACCAGAGGGAAAAACAGGACTGATCGGCCAAAATCTTCGTCAGACCATACAGACTGCCGGACAATATGAATTCGCGACAGAAACTGCAGGGCTATAAAAAAGGACTTCATCGTCTTCCCCCGGCAGGAATGACGGCACGGCGCGACTTGATTTCCACAGGAATGCCGCACGTCGTCAGATATACAGCATCGGCTTCTGCTGCCGCATACTGATTGATCTGACCGATGAGATCCCGATACAGCCGGCTGATGCGTCCCATAGGAACAATACTGCTCCCCAGTTCATTGGTGACAAAAATGACGATGCGCCCTTTTTCACGCCGAATATCCTGGATAATCTTTTCCATTTCTGCCATCGCCCCGTCCAGAATGGCCCCATCCGATTCCTGTTCATGAGCCAGCAGATAATTGGAAAAATACATGGTCAGACAGTCAATCAGTACGGCATCCGCTTCTGTCAGCACCATGGGAAGCTGACCGGACATGTTGTCCGGCATTTCATAGGTCTGCCAGCCTGCCGGGCGGCGCTGCTGATGCGCATCAATGCGGGCAGCCATTTCCGCATCCAGGGCCTGCGCCGTAGCGACATAGGCCTTGATGCCGGAGCAGGCAGCCAGATATTCTTCAGCAAAGGTGCTTTTGCCGCTTTTCGCCCCGCCTGTAACAACAATAATCGTCGATTCCATACCTATTCCTTCTTTCTGCAAAACGGGCGCGCCTCCGGCACGCCCGCTCCTATTGTTTCCATTATTTTTTGATTTCTGTATACAGATGAAATACTTCCGGCAGGATAATTTTTTCCATGCCTACTTTGATCAGGCTCGGAAGGCCGGGAAGGCAAAACACCAGGCACTGGTGAATGACGCCGGCCGTCGAACGGTATGCCAGGGCCTGAACACCGCAGACACGGCGATAGGCAAAGTAGGTCAGCATTTCAGAAAATCCATCAAGCTTCTTTTCCATCAGACTTTCTATCGTTTCCAGTGTTACATCCCGCTTGGCAAGACCGGTGCCGCCGCTGGTAATCACGACGTCGACGCTGCATACCCATTCATGAATATGCCGGGTAATTTCATCGCGGTCATCTTTGACAATGGCATAATCGACTACCTGATGGCCGCTGTTGGCCAAAGCAGACTGAATCATCAGACCGTTTGTATCATCCGAAAAGGTGCGGCTGTTGCTGATTGTTAAAATAGCCGCACGCAAAGGATGTTCTTCTGTACTTCGTCCCATACTGCAACTCCTCCTGTTATCTTACAATACTTATGTATCAAAATACAATGCCCTGTTGTATTTCCGCCCTTACTTTCTGCTTTATATAGTACCATATCCCCATAG
>NZ_CATWFF010000012.1 GCF_958350005.1 uncultured Megasphaera sp.
TGGCATATATTGAAGTATCGGCAAAAAAAGGCTGTGCAGAAGCGCAAAATCGTTTAGGTGAATGGTATGAAAGAAAACAGGACTATAAGAATGCAATGGAGTTCTATTCGTTAGCTGCAAAGCAAGGGCAGATCAATGCCATGTATCAACTTGGATTGGCATATCATCTTGGACGGGGTGTGGTTCATGATGATATTATGGCGATAAATTGGCTTGAAAAAGCTACAAGCCAAGGACATGCGGCAGCTAAGATTAGATTGAAAAAAGTTAAGTCTAGTGGATCGAATATAATCAATCAAGATCATCAGAAAACCAGTATTGAGGAAGCAATAGAGCGAGGCCATGTAGAAGCGAAGGACTTCCTGGAGAAAGTTAAGTTTTATGATACAATAGCCAGGTTGAACCCTGAAGATTTGTATAAAAAGGGTGTGGCCTATGAAAATGGCTATGGCGTAGCTCGCAATTCTCAGAAAGCAGTAATATGCATTGAGAGAGCAGCAGAGCAGGGAAACGCAGAAGCACAATTCCTTTTTGGTGAATATTATGAAAAAGGCTATGGAGTAGCGAAAGATATCAAGAAAGCCACCGAATGGTATGAAAAGGCTGCAGCATGGTACGAAAAAAACGCTGACTGGGGAAAAGCGGAAGCCTGCCGTCATAAAATAGAGCGTATAGCTCCTAAATCTGCGAAAAAATCGGCAGAGACTAACGAACCTGACAAAAAGGCAAATACGTCTGCTGTGCCGAAGAAATCGGGCTGCTTTATTACGACCGCTGTTTGTGGTTCTCTGAAAAAGGGAGATCATTACTATGAGCTGACCCGTTTTCGGGAATTTCGGGATCAGTGGCTGGCTTTGCAGGAAGATGGACCGGCTCTGATTCAGGAATATTATGCTGTGGCGCCTGCTATTGTGGAAAAGATTCAGGCACAGCGTCAGTGCGAGATTGTTTACCAACATATTTGGAATGTTTATCTCAAGCGGTGCCTGACATATATTGAAGAAAAGAAGTTTGATGCATGTAAATCCCTGTACATCGAAATGGTACGAACACTGCAGGACAAATACCTCAAAAACTAACCTACATTATCCCAACATTAAAGCTCCATTAGGAATGGATTAAGTTTTGGAGGTTGGGCAGGAACGGGGCTTCTGGTTGGCGAAAGAGTTGGCAATGAATCTTTTTTTGAGGAGGAGTTGCTGTGAGAAAAATACTGGTTGTTCCCCTGATTGCCCTGGCGGCGTGGTTCGTGTATGACCAGGGCCTGCCCTTTGCCGAGACGGCGGCAGAACCGCAGGCTGTCCGTGTTGAAGCGCCGGTGCCGCAGTCTGTTTATGTCTACATCAGCGGTGCTGTGCGCAATCCGGGACTGTATTCCTTTCCACGGCCTGTCCGCATTGGCGAGGCCCTGGAATCAGCCGGCGGCGCCTTGGCTTATGCCGATGTGGGAGCCGTCAACTATGCCGAAGAAGTGAAAGACGGCATGCAGATTCATGTTCCCTATGATCTGAATGGCCTTCCTGCCGTGGGAAGCACCGATGCAGATGGGCGCATCAATATCAACGAAGCGGACGAGACGAAGCTGGCCGAACTTCCCGGTATCGGCCCGGCCATGGCTAAACGGATTGTAGAGCACCGGCAGGAACACGGCGCATTTACGTCTGTCGAAGACCTGCAGAAGGTCAAAGGCATTGGTCCGGCCAAATACGGCGAGCTGAAAGATAAGGTCACCGTATGATCTACGCCGGACTTCTTGCAGCAGCAGCCTGCTGCTGCGGTATGGTTGCTGCCAGCCGTTTTCTGCTGCTTCCCCTGTACGGATGGGGCCTTGCCGCCGTCGCAGCTCTGCTGGCCTGCGTGGCTGTGAGGCGCCGGACCTATCCCTTTCTGCTGGCATTGGCCCTGGCGTCCTGTTTTCTGGGAGCGGCCCGCATGGAGTGGGCCGAACAGCAGTATGAAAGGCTCCCTCATTATTTGGGCGGCGCGGCTATTCAGATGGAAGGGACCATCCAGGAAACTGGCTATTCGTACCAGTCGGAAAAGGGTGAGCGGACGCGGTATGTCGTAGCGCTGGAGCAGTATGCCTATGCCGGTGATGACCAGGTGCGCCGCGGCGAAGGCTGCCTATTTCTGACGGTTCCTGCGAATGATCAGTGGCAGCCGTCGGCACGCGTGGCCTTTCAGGGCGTCGTGAAGCCCATTTCGTATTACCACAACCGGGGTGGATACGATACTTTCCACCGGGACAGGAATAAAGACATTTTCCTGAAGGCCTACAGTGACGACGAAAAGAGCGGCACCGTCCTGGCCGGGCCGTCAGGGTGGCGCCATTGGCTGGCTCAGCGGCGCCGCGAGATGACGGAACGGTTCCAGGCCGTCCTGTCGCCGGACCATGCCCACATGCTGAGCAGCCTGCTCTTTGGCGGACACTACGACAAGCTGCCGCCGGAGCTGATCGAAAGCTTCAGCACGACCGGTTTGATTCACATTCTGTCCGTGTCGGGGTCTCATATTGCCCTGCTCCTGTCGGCAGTGCAGCTGGCTGGCAGGGCGGCAGGGCTGAAGGCCGGGGCCCTGTTCGTTCTTTCAGCGGCCTTTGTCCTTGTCTACGGGGCCATGGCCGAGTTTTCTGCCCCCGTCATCCGGGCCTCCATTATGGGCATCATCAGTGCTTACAGCCTGGTGGCCCGGCGGGAATATATCGGCGCCCAGGCTCTGGGCCTGGCTGTGCTGGCCATGGTCTGGCACAGTCCTTACAGCGTCTATGATATCAGTTTTCAGCTGTCCTGCGGCGCATCGGCCGGCATCGTTCTCTTTCAGCCGCGTATCCGGCCTCTGGTCAGCCGCCTTCCTGCGGTCCTTGCCGACAGCATGACAGTCTGTCTCTGTGCGCAGGTACTGGTGCTGCCCCTGCTGCTGGCTCATTTTTCATCTGTACCGGTCTATGCTGTGCCGGCCAATTTCCTCATTGGTTCTGTCCTGGACGTGACTATTGTCCTGGGGCTGATAGCCGCCGTGTGCGGCATCGTCTGCGAGCCTGTGGGCCAGGCCGTCCTTACCGTGATTTCGCCGCTTCTGTCAGCAGCCGTCAAGGGGAATGCCTTTCTCGCTGCCCTGCCGCACAGCCGGTACTGGGCCGGGGCGTTGTCCGTTCCGGTTATAGCCTCCTGGTATCTGGCCGTGGCCTCTGTCCTTCTGCCGATGTGGCGGCGCAGACTGCTCTCGGCAGCGGCAGTGCTCATCGTCTTGTCCAGTGTATGGGGACGGATGCAGCGGCCTGAGGCAGTAGTGTATGTCTTTGATCTGGGACGGGACAAGGCGACTTGCGTCATATATGATGATAGTTCTGCTCATCTGTGGTATAATGGTAGCCAATGGGCCAATCCCCAGGGAATTTTGACGGTCCTGACGCCGGCTCTTCGCTATGAAGGTGTGTTCCGCCTGGCATCTTGCACGGTCTGGGGCTATGATGGGGAAACGCGGGCAGCCCAGCTGGCGTCCCAGTTTATTCTGGATGAACCGTGCCGGATTCTGTCGCAGCCGCCGGGTCAGGAGCTTACAGCAGGGCCCATGCCCTATGGCCTGTATGACCGGTGGGACGGGAAGGCCCGTCAGGCTGGCCCGCTGGAAATTCAGACCCTGCCAGACCCGTCGCTGGCCCTGTTTCCGTCTCAGGCACCGGTCCTTATTCTTCACGATCAGGCCGGGCGGAACGAAGGCTATATCCAGTGGCGCGAAGGGGCGGAACTATACGATATTCCCTGTTTTTCTCCCGGTGAAGACGGGCAGATTACCGGCATATACCGCCGGGGAATGTGGACATTTTTTACCTGTGGCGGTGACGACAGATGAAATCCATTGCAGTTATATATGGCACGGAAGAATACCTCATGGAACGGCAGCGGCGCCAGTTTCTGGAAGCCTGCCGGAACCGGGCCGGCGGAGAAGGGGATGTCCAGGTCTTTACGAAAGATGCTGTGACTGCTTCCGTCGTCGAATCCTTTGAAGGGGAGAGCCTCTTTGGCGGCGGCGGAATTACGGTCTGGCAGGACTGTCCCTTTTTGCCGCTCAAGCGGGGCGGCCGGTCGCGGAGTAAGCTGACGAAAGACGAAACGTGGTTTCTGCAGAAGCTGTCCGGCCTGGATCCGCAGAAAGGCGTCCTGTTTTATACAAAAGGCAATCTGGATACGGGCTGTGCCTTCTTCAAGCAGCTGAAACCTCTGGCTCAGGTCTTTGCCGGCGAGGCGGTGACGGAAAAGAACGTCATGCCGTATATTGTCGATTTTTTTGCAGAAAAAGGAAAGCAGCTGACCCAGCCTGCTGTCCAGTACCTGCGCAGCCTCTTTCAGACGTGGAGTGAAATCCCCCTGACCTATGTGTTTTCCGAGCTGGAAAAGGTCTGTATTACTCTCGATGACAGGCAGAAGACTGTCGGTCCTGACGACTTGACAGACCTGTTTTCCGGCACGATGGAAAAGAATCTGTTTACCTTTACGGAGTATTTCCTCCATCGTGACGGCAGGCATGCCATTCCATTTATTGAGGGACTCTTTTCCCGGCAGGACAGTTTCCTGAAAAATACGGGATTTATGCTGTCCCGACTGCGGCTGCTCCTGGCCTATAAAGAGTTAAAGCACGCCGGCATGGGGCCGCATCAGACGGAAGCGGTGCTGACGAAAATCAACAAAGGCCGCAGCGTGCGGTACGTACTGTATCGTCTGCAGAAAGCGGCGCCATACTGGAAAATCGAAGAGCTTTACGATATACTGGATAATTTGTTTATCCTGCAGCGCAATATTCGCCGGGGCACTGCCGCCGTGAGCGACATGGCCCCCCTGATTTGCCTGTACTGCGGATATAAAGGAAGGAATTAGCGTGGACGAAGCAGAAAGACAACGAAAAGAACGAATGAAGGAATACCGGCGGCGGTATCGTGAAAAGCATCATATTCACAAAAAAGCCACGCCGTGGAAGCGAATCGGCGGCGGAGCAGTTATGCTGGTCATTGCCGGATTCGCTGCTTTTTTTGCTGCTCAGCAGGCAGCGGCACAGCGCATTACTTTTGACGGCCAGCCCGTACAGGCCATGACCGAAGAAGACGTGCGCCAGTATCTTGATGACCGGGAAGATACGCTGCAGGGCCGGGCCATTCCGGTCATTGGCCGGGATATTGACGAAAAAATCGAGCTCGATGACCTGAACGTGCGCTTTGACCGGGAAAAGATTGCTGATGAACTGTATCTGACGGGACGCCGTGGTATGCCCTGGCAGCGCGTAGAAGAAGTGGCTGACGTCCTGCTTCACGGCAAGAATGTGCCCCTGTCCGTCACCGTAGACCAGGATAAGCTGGACGCACGGCTTCAGGAAATTCACGATGCCTATGACCAGGAACCTGTCAATGCCTATGCCGCACCGGCCGGGGACCTGCAGTCCGTTTCCATTCATCCCGAAAAGGCCCGCATCGTCATTAATACGGAAGCTCTCCAGTCAAAGGTAAAGGACCAGCTGGTCCAGGGAACCTTGGACACGGTAGATGCGCCGGTACAGTCCCGGGAAGAAGCTGATGTCAAGGCCGATGACCTGCAGGAAATCGACACGGTCCTGTCGTACTATACGACCCATTTCGACGATACGAACAAAGACCGCAATGAAAACATTGCCATTGCCCAGAAAAAGCTGAATTATGCCCTTGTGCAGCCGCAGAAGGACTTTTCCTTTAATTCCTATGTCGGCAAACGGACCCGCGATCAGGGCTATAAAGATGCGCCCGTATATTTTGACAATAAACTCGTCCCCGATGCCGGCGGCGGCGTCTGCCAGGTCAGCACGACCCTGTTTAATGCCGTTTTGCGGGCCGGCCTGTTTATTGCCAGCAGGGCACCTCATTTTGCGCCGGCAGCGTATGTGCCTGTCGGTATGGATGCGACTGTAGCCGATGATTCCCTGGATTTTGCCTTTTCCAATCCCTTCCGTCATCCCGTGTATATTTATACCGTAACGGATGCCAATTCCATTACGACCTATGTCCTGGGCAATCATGCTGATACATGCACTGTTTCGTTCCAGACGGAAAGCCTGCAGAATCTGCCTCATCAGGTCATTCACAAACACGACGATTCTGTAACAGCTGACACGCGGGAACAGGAAGGCTATGACGGCCACGATATTACCATTCGCCGCACCGTTGCTTATACGGACGGCGACAAGTATACCGATACGATTGTGTCACATTACGCGCCGAATGACGAAATCATCAAGACCAATGGGCCTGACGCTCAGGAAACGGTACAGACGTCGGATCTGCAACCCCAGGATATACTGATTAACGCACCGCATGATATGTTCCAGCCTGCAGCGCTGCCGGTCGATGACGGGGCTGTGGCAGCAGACGACGCAGCCGCCGATGATACGGCTTATGCAGCTGACGAAGAATAGCCGGCACGGCAGGAGCGTGCAGAAAGGATAGAAATGCAATGAAAGTATGGCATATTGTTCCCAAACAGGATATTTTCGTTCCCCTCACATCGGGACAGCAGGTATGTGTGCAGGAAATATGCGCCATGAATGAAGGAAAGCACTGGCATGTCATTACCCAGGCGCCGCAGGACGTATCAGACCGGGAACTGCTGCGCCGTCAGGTACGGCAGCGCCTGTCCCTGGTCGGCGACGTGACGGTAGAACACACGGTCACATCAGTCTATCACGGCGGCGATATGCCCCTTACGCCCTGTGATGCCGATCCGCTGCAGGAAATTGCCAATGTTTCCATGGATGATATGGACGGCTACGGTATTCCTCACGAAGACATTTATGAGACCGATGACGAGCTGTATGATGACGACTACCGCAAAGCCTGCAAGGCTGCCGAAGGAGAAGAGAAACCGAGCCGTTCGGCAGGCGGAAAGGCCGGTGGCGCCGGCACCGGCGATGACGGCGTATGGCTGGGGAAGCGGTTCAGCGGCGACGTCCTGCCTATTAACGATATTGTCGGCGAAGAACGAAATGATGTCATCGTCAAGGGGAAAATCGTCAAAGTAGAATTCCGCGAACTGAAGTCCAAACGGATTCTCATGACCTTTCAGATTGCCGATTCGGGCAATGGTATTTCGGCCCGGCAGTTCCTGGAAGTCGGCGGCAGCGGCGGCGGAAAGTACCGGCGCAAAAGCGCGCTCACGGCTGACGAGTACGACGTCCTGACCAAGCGCATGAGTGTCGGCGCCTTTGTGCGTATTCACGGCGATGTTATTTACGATACCTATGTCAATGACTACGTGTTCAGCGTCAAGGACATGATGGCCGATGAAGGCGCATCAGTAGAACGGGAAGACCACAGCGAAACGCCGCGGGTTGAGCTGCACCTCCATACGGTCATGAGCGACATGGACGCCCTCATTACGGTCAAGCAGCTCATTAAGACCGTCAAGAAATGGGGCCATCCGGCCGTTGCCGTTACCGATCACGGCGTGGTCCAGTCGTTTCCGCTGCTTCAGGAAATTTCCACGGATAAGACGAACAATATCAAAGTCATTTACGGCATGGAAGGGTACTTGTTCGATACGGCTATTGATCATTCGTACCACATCATCATTCTGGCCAAAAACCAGGTCGGCATCCGCAATCTGTACCGCCTGGTCAGCATTTCCCATCTGAAATACATTTACCGCGGCCGTCCCCGCATTCCCCGGGCCGTCCTCAATGAATACCGGGAAGGCCTCATTCTGGGCTCGGCCTGTGAAGCAGGCGAACTGGTCCGGTCCATGGTGCAGAAGAAGCTGCCCTATGAAGAGCTGAAAAAAATTGCGTCCTACTACGACTATCTGGAAATTCAGCCCCTGACGAATAACCAGTTTCTCCTGCGCGAAGGCCTCGTAGCCGATGAAGAAGGACTGCGGGATATTAACCGCACCATTCTGCGTCTCGGCGATGACCTGGGGAAGATGACTGTCGCTACATGCGATGCTCATTTCCTTAACCCGGAAGACAAGATTTACCGCGAAATCCTCATGACCGGCAAGGGCTTTAAAGACGCCCAGTATCAGCCTGATCTGTATTTGCGCACGACGGAAGAAATGCTGGAAGAATTTTCCTATCTCGGTGAGGACCGGGCCAGAGAAGTAGTCATTACCAATCCCAACAAGATCAACGACATGATCGAAGACGTACGGCCTGTGCCCAAGGAAACGCTGTACTTTCCGCAGATTGCCGGCTCGTCGGAAGCGCTGAAAAACATGTGTTACGACAAGGCCCATCAGATTTACGGCGATCCGTTGCCCAAAATCGTCGAAGACCGGCTGGAAGAAGAATTTACGTCTATTCTGGGCCATGGGTTCGGCGTGCTGTACTACATTGCCCATAAACTGGTTAAACACTCCAACGATGACGGCTACCTCGTCGGCTCCCGTGGATCTGTCGGTTCGTCCTTCGTGGCGACCATGTCCGATATTACGGAAGTCAACCCTCTGCCGCCTCACTATGTCTGCCCTCACTGCCAGTACAGCGAATTCTTCACACACGGCGAATATGGCGGCGGCTTCGACCTGCCTGACAAGAAATGTCCCAAATGCGGCGCCCAGCTGCACAAAGACGGGCACAATATTCCGTTTGCTATTTTCCTGGGCTTTGACGGCGACAAGGTCCCTGATATTGACCTGAATTTCTCCGGCGAATACCATCCCAAAGCGCATAAGTATACAGAAGAACTGTTCGGCAAGGACAACGTATTCCGTGCCGGCACGATCGGCGCTGTCAAGGATAAGACGGCCTACGGCTATGTCATGAAATGGGCCGAAGCGCGGGGTCTCCGCGTCAATGAAGCCTATGTCAACAGCCTGGTCAGCGGCTGCACCGGCGTCAAGAGTACGACAGGCCAGCATCCCGGCGGCGTCATGGTTATTCCCCGCGATATGGACGTCCATCACTTTACGCCGGTCCAGTATCCGGCCAATAAGAAGGACAGCGGCATCATTACGACCCACTTTGATTATCACTCCATTGAAGGCCGCCTGGTCAAGCTGGATATTCTCGGCCACGATGATCCGACGGTTATCCGTATGCTGGAAGACATGACCGGCGTCAGTGCCAAGACGATTCCCTTCGACGATCCAAAGACGATGAGCCTGTTCTGCTCGCCTGAAGCACTGGGCGTGACCGCCGAAGATCTGGGCTCCAAAGTAGGCAGCCTGGGCATTCCCGAATTTGGCACATCCTTTGTCCGCAAAATGCTCGTCGATACGAAGCCCCGGACCTTTTCTGAACTGGTCCGTATTTCCGGCTTTTCCCACGGCACCGACGTATGGCTGAACAATGCCCAGGACCTGATTACGTCCGGTACGGTACCGCTGAAAGAAGCCGTTTCGACCCGTGACGACATTATGAACTATCTGATTCAGCACGGCATTAAGCCCAAGACGAGTTTTAAAGTCATGGAAAACGTCCGTAAAGGCAAGGGCATTGACAAGCTGAACAAGCTGGGCCAGAAGACGACGAACTACGAAGAAGAGCTGAAAGAAGGCCATATTCCCCAGTGGTTTATCGATTCATGCCATAAGATCGGCTACCTCTTCCCGCGGGCCCATGCTGTAGCCTATGTTATGATGGCTTTCCGCATTGCCTGGTTTAAAATCAATTATCCTTTGGCGTACTACGCCGCGTACTTTACGATTCGGGCCAAAGCCTTCAAGCTGTCGGCCATGATTCACGGTCTGGAAGGGCAGCGCAAGGCCATGAAGGACATTGCTGCCAAGGGAAAAAATGCGACCAAAATCGAACTGGACCTGTATTCGGCCCTGGAACTGGCTGTCGAAATGAGCCTGCGCGGCTATTCCTTCCTGAACGTCGATATTGCCAAGTCCGATGCAACGAAGTTTACCATCTGCGACGGCAAGATCCTGCCGCCTTTTACGGCTATTGACGGCCTCGGCGAAAGTGTGGCCGAACAGATCGTCCAGGCCCGGGCAGAAGAACCGTTCAGCTCCAAGGCAGATCTGCGGATTCGCGGCAAAGTGCCGCAGCCGGCTATCGAACTGATGGCTGCCGAAGGATGTCTGGGCGACTTGCCGGAAGACGAACAGATCGACCTGTTTGCCATGTAAGTTTCCTATCGACATTGCGGTCAAAGTAGCTTATAATAAATATAAATTTTGTGTGATAAAGGATAAAAGCAGAGGGGATGACTGCCTGTGAGTGCCAATGAAAAACTGAAAGATCACCTTCATGATCAGCTGTTCACGGCGATTCTGGAGCTGAAGACGATTGACGAATGTTATGAATTTTTTGAAGATATTTGTACCATTCAGGAAATGAAAGCCATTGCTGCCCGCCTGGAAGTGGCCCGCATGCTGAAAGCCGGCGATATTTACGAAGATATTGTCCGCAAAACCGGCGCCAGTACGGCCACGATCAGCCGGATCAAGCGCTGTCTCGTATACGGCAGCGGCGGATATACGAAGATTCTGGACCGGATGGCTGAAAAAGATCCGGATCTGCTGCAGATTCACGGCGACAATAGTAAGGAACGATAAGAAGCATGAAATCAACCTTTAATGTAACGGTTTTTAAAAATGGCGATATGGATATTCTGCGCATATCGGTGTATGAAGAATTGTGGAAAGATTACAGGGCTTTTAAAAAGCGGGCGGCGCTGCAGCGGGAGAAGGGAACCGTCAAGGGCGATTTCCTGGCCCGGCGGTATGAACGGTCGGCACTGCTCAGTTTGTATGCTTTTTTTGAAGGCGTCGTCTGCCGGTGGTTCCAGCAGATCTGCCGGGACGATCCGTCGCAGCCGCAGCCGGAAGATTTGGCTGAACAGTGCCGGGTCATCTTGGCTTACAGTCAGGCACGCGGTCATGGTGGGCCGGTCTGTTCCCTGGCCCGGCTGGAAACACACATTTCCCGGTATGAGCAGCCTGACGTGGCTGTCCTGGAATACGTCGACAGCCGGACCCTGCAGTCCATCGAAGACAGTATGAACGAATTTCTGTCCTGCGTGGAAGGAGCCACGGGAATGACCCGGTTTCCGCAGCCCGAAAAATCAACAGCAGATCTGGTCGATTCTCTGGGCGGCATTGTGAAGGAATGTTATTAAGTCCCTTGCTTTTTCCATTCGCCTGTAGTATTATGAATATATAAAAATTGCATATTATACAGTACGTCTTTGAGGCATGGTGAGAAGGGAGTTCCTTTCGTATTCCTGACCGGCGGTGACAGTCCGCAACCTTCCGCAAGGGAGCTGATCCGGTGGTATTCCGGGACCGACAGTATAGTCTGGATGAGAAAAGACGGATGGCGCGAAAGGGTTCCTTTCAGCGTCCTTCTCCGTATGCGTGCGTAAAAGACTGGCTTGCCAGTCTTTTTTGTTTGCCTCGGGACTGGGAGAAAGGCAGGAAGAATGATGGAAGAACGGTATTATTTGGGATTTGATGCAGGAACGCAGAGTGTAAAAGTTGCCGTGTACGACAGTGCCATGCACTGCGTGGCCATGGATACGGCCAAGACGACCTTGACCTATCCGCAGCCTGGCTGGGTGCAGATGGATGTTGACGAATATTATCGGCTTATTAAGCAGTGCATGCGGTCGTGCAGCTATCAGCTGCGGGAACAGAAGATTCCCGTCACGGCAGTGCGGGCCATTATGGGCGACGGCATTATCTGCGGCATTGCCGGCATCGATGCAGACGGAGAGGCGCTGACGCCGTACGTCAATTACCTGGACAGCCGCACGGCAGACGACGTGGAGGCGCTGAAACGTCAGAACCTGGACATATGGGCCAGAGAAACGGGAAATGCCGAACCGAATATTATGTTTCCCGCCATGTTTGCCCGCTGGTTCCTGCGGCATGTGCCGGAATTTCGGGAACGGGGCGTTAAATTCGTCCATAACTGCCCGTATATTCTCATGCATCTGGCCGGCCTGAAGGGGGAGGATGCCTTTATCGACTGGGGTGCCATGTCCGGCTGGGGCCTGGGCTATGACGTAGTCCGCAAGGAATGGTCTTCCGAGCAGCTGCGCATTCTGGGTATTGACGAATCGTACATGCCCCGCATCGTGAAGCCCTGGGATATTATTGGCACCCTCTGCGAAGCCGATGCCCTGGAAACGGGATTTCCTGCAGGCATTCCCATCTGCGCCGGTGCCGGTGATACGATGGAATCCATGATGGGCAGCGGCATTCTGGAAGCAGGCCGGGCTGTCGACGTAGCCGGGACGTGCGCCATGTTCTGCGCCGCCACAGACGGCATTATTCCCGAACTGTCCGTGCCGGGAAGCAATCTGATCTTCAATTCCGGCACGCTGCCGGGGACCTATTTCTACTGGGGCATGGTCCGGACCGGAGGACTGGCCCTGCGCTGGTTCAAAGACAGCATTGCCCGCAGAGAAGACGATGCCTATTACGGTGAGCTGGATGCGCTGGCAGAGCGTCATCCTGCCGGCTGTGACGGCGCCCTGTTCATTCCCTATCTGACCGGCGGCAACGGCGAATTTCCCCGCGTCCGCGGCACTTTTACGGGGCTGACGCTGGACTCCGATCAGGGAGCCCTGTGGCGCTGCGTCCTGGAAGGAATTGGCTACGATTATATGGAAATTACGGACCGCTACCGGAAAGCTGGCATCAATCTGACGCAGCTTACCATTACGGAAGGGGGGAGCCGCGATGCCCTGTGGAATCAGATTAAAGCCGACATGCTCGACACGGAAGTGGTTACGCTGGAAGTTGCTGGCGGTGCTGTGCCGACAAACTGCATCGTCGCTGCCTACGGTGTCGGAGATATTGCCGATCTGAAACAGGCCCTCCAGCGGCAGCTCGTCATCCGCCAGTCCTTCCATCCTGATCGGGACCATACGGACCTGTACCGCCGTCACTACCGCCGCCGCCGTCACTTGCTGGCAGCGCTGAACGAAGGCGAAAGGGCTTCTGTATAATTTGTGAAAAATACCAAAAAGCTGCATAACAAAAGTTCATAATGTAACATAGTCCAGTGCGTTTTTGTTATTGAATAATGATGAAAACGCACTTGACTTGTTCTATGAAGGCGAAAAATGCATACGATTCATGCATTTTTTTAGAAAAAAACCTATTTTTCAGTAGCTTTTTTTGGAAAACGTGTTATACTAATGAATGTAAGCAGTGCATCTTAGTTAATTAAAGCAGTGATTTCGCGAACAAGAAATCGTGAAAAAAATCACGCTAATAAGGAGGAGTTCAACATGTTTTGTAAAAAAGTAATGGTTATTGGTGCAGGCACAATGGGTTCCGGTATCGCTCAGGTATTCGCTACACATGGCTGCGAAGTTGTTTTGAACGATATTAAAGACGAATTCGTTGCAGGCGGCAAGGCCAAAATCGATAAATCTTTGACGAAACTGGTTGCCAAAGAAAAAATGACCCAGGCCGACAAAGATGCAACGATGGCCCGCATTTCCGGCTTTGTAACCCGTACGGCTGAAAACATGAAAGATATCGACCTCGTTGTCGAAGCTGCCATTGAAGATCTGAAAATCAAATCGGCTATCTTCAAGGAATTAGACGAACTCTGCCCGGCCCATACGATTCTCGCCAGCAACACGTCGTCCCTGGCTATTACCCAGATCGGCGCTGCTACGAAACGGCCGGATAAAGTAATCGGCATGCATTTCTTCAACCCCGCACCGGTTATGAAACTGATCGAAATCATCAACGGCATCGCTACGTCGGACGACACCTTCGAAAAAGTAAAGGAACTGTCTGTCGAACTGGGCAAATCGCCGGTTAAAGTAGCCGACTTCCCTGGCTTCGTAGGCAACCGTGTCGTTATCCCCATGATCAACGAAGCTATTCAGGCTCTGATGGAAGGCGTTGCTTCGAAAGAAGATATCGACTCGGTCTGCAAACTGGGCTTCAACCATCCCATGGGCCCCTTGGCTCTGAGCGACCTCATCGGCAACGATGTTGTTCTCCATATCATGGAAGTATTGTACGAAGGCTTCGGCGATCCGAAATACCGTCCGTGCCCGCTCCTCAAAAAATATGTTAATGCTGGCTACCTCGGCCGCAAAACGGGCAAAGGCTTCTACGATTACAGCAAATAAGCAGACCTGTATGCGTGCAGCTTAAGCACCTGCGCGTGGAATCTGACCAAGTACATACGAATGTATTAAGCGATTTGTATTTCACAGGCAGTGGGCGTGAGAAATCACGCCCGTTGTTTGTACTATGACTATGTTGTATCTGTTATCTATTTATCAGGAGGGTTAGAACCATGGAATATCAGAACATTATATTCACTGTTGAAAACGGGATTGCCACGATTACCATTAATCGTCCAAAAGCACTGAATGCACTGAATCTGGCAACAGTTACGGAATTAAAAGATGTCGTAGCCAAAATTGCCGTCGATAAAGACATTAAAGTTGTCATCATTACTGGTTCTGGCAGCAAATCCTTCGTTGCCGGCGCCGATATCGTCGAAATGTCCACGAAGAACGCTGTGGAAGGCCGCGTTTGGGGCCAGGTTGGTCAGGATACCTTTACGGCTATTGAAAACCTGCCGCAGCCGGTTATTGCTGCCATTAACGGCTTTGCTTTAGGCGGCGGCTGCGAACTGTCCTGCGCCTGCGACATTCGCTATGCATCGGAAAACGCTAAATTCGGTCAGCCTGAAGTAGGCCTTGGCATTACGCCGGGCTTTGGCGGCACACAGCGTCTGCCCCGTGTCGTTGGCCGCGGCTACGGCAAAGAACTGATCTTCACTGGCGCCATGATCGACGCTCAGGAAGCACATCGCATCGGCCTGGTCAACAAAGTCGTTCCTCAGGAAGAACTGATGGACGCTGTCAATGCCCTGGCTAAGAAAATTGCCAAAAACGCACCGATTGCCGTACAGCTCGCCAAAGCTGCCATCAACCGCGGCATTAACTGCGATGTCATCACCGGTATTGCCTATGAAGCCGAAGTATTCGGTCTCTGCTTTGCTACAGCAGACCAGAAAGAAGGCATGGGTGCTTTCGTTGAAAAACGGAAAGCTACGTTTACGGGCAAATAATCCTTTTATTCACGGACACAACCAATATACCCATATAAGAAAAAGCCGCTCTCCTCATAGGGGAGTGGCTTTTTCGCGTCCGGCAATATTTTCATCACCTATACTGGAGGGCCGGGAGGCGACAGCCCTTAGTATCTCAGTCTGGTAAGATTCTTCATCCATCATGCCGGTCGCCCACAGGCCGTGGATCTCCCCATCATACCAGGGGGCCGGGAAGCGACAGCCCTTTGACCGTCCGCCCGGGACAATCCCTGTATACTCTCACTCCCGTGACGGAACCCATTGCGCGTAAGCGAATGCATAAGCCCTTACGCGGAACGGTCAGAAGGGCCATCGCCTCCCGACCTGGGGTATACGCCGCCTGAGCCTGAGACATACGGTATCACAGGGAGTCCATAGGCCGTCTGGCCGGCCTGCAGGCAGACAAGCAGCTGATTCGCAACTCTTCCTGATATTCCGGGCAGAGAGACAGGGTGGATTCTGCTGCAGACGGACAACGGCCTGTGGGCGACCGGCATGTGTGATGAGAATATTGTCAGAGCAGGAGACTTTTGAAGATGAAAAAACGAGACCGTCGCCTTTGCGACAGCCTCGTATCTCGTATGCAGATTAGTCTTTAAAATACGGTTTGAATACAGAACGGTTCGGTTCTTTCCGCTGTTTGGGCTTGGAGCTGCCTTCATCGCTCCGGTTTTTGGGGGAGAAATGACGGCGCTGACGGCGTTCGCCATTTCGTTCACCATCGCTGCGGCGGCGGTCTCCGCCATCGCGGCGACGACGGCCGTCACGGCGTCCGCTACCATTCTGCTGGCGCCGGGCCCGGGAGATGCGCAGCGGTGCTTCTTCCGTAATCTTTACGGGCGTTGTGTCCGGTTCTTTCGTCAGGAGCTTGATGGCTGCCGAAAGGAGCGCTACAGAATCAAAATGGGTGAGCAGTTCTTCTGCATTGGCCCGATACGTGCCGGTGCTGGATTCGTCTTCCGTCGTTTCGACGAGACGGCGAATGGCAGCCTGCTGAGCTCCTTCCAGGGCTTCCGAGAAGGTTGGAGCTTTGCGGCGGGCAATACGCCGTTTAATGAGCCGTTCAATAGCCCGGAGATGATCGATTTCCCGGGGAATGACGAAGGTCGTCGCTTCGCCGCTCTGGCCGGCCCGGCCTGTACGGCCTACGCGGTGTACGTAGCTTTCCGGGTCCTGGGGAAGGTCATAGTTGAATACGTGGGTTACGCCGCTGATGTCGAGGCCGCGGGCGGCGACGTCGGTTGCGACGAGAATGTCGATGGTCTTTTCCCGGAACTGGCGGATGACGGAATCACGTTTGGCCTGGGTCAGGTCGCCGTGAATCCCTTCTGCCGAGTAGCCCCGTTTTTTCAGCGCTTCAGCTACTTCATCGACACGACGTTTGGTCCGGACGAAGATGATGGCCAGGTCCGGTTCCTGCAGGTCCAGGAGGCGGCAGAGAACGTCGAATTTCTGGCGGTCCGGTACTTCGATGTAAGACTGTTCAATGAGGTCGATCGTTACTTCTTTGGCCTTCATGCGGACAATTTCCGGATCGTGCAGGAACGTTTCGGCCAGCTGTTGAATCGGTTTGGGCATAGTAGCGGAAAAGAGCAAAGTCTGCCGCGTAGACGGCGTAGCCGACATGATGAGGTTAATATCGTCAATAAAGCCCATATCCAGCATTTCATCAGCTTCATCGAGGACGATGGTCGAAATATGGCCCAAGTTGATCGTGCCGCGCTTCATGTGGTCAATGAGACGGCCCGGCGTGGCTACGACGATTTGCGGGCATTTCCGCAGACGGCGCAGCTGCCGTTCCATATCCTGACCACCGTAAATGGGCAGGGCCTGAATGGACGTAAACTGGGCCAGATGGTTTAATTCTTCGGCTACCTGCATGGCCAGTTCCCGCGTCGGCGAGAGAATGACGGCCTGAATGTCCTTGGAAGGCGGGGCAGCTAATATTTTTTCCAAGACAGGAATGCCGTAAGCTGCCGTTTTGCCTGTACCGGTCTGTGCCTGACCGATCATATCGCGGCCGGACATGGCGACGGGAATGGCCCCTGCCTGAATAGGTGTAGGTTCTTCAAAGCCCATTTCGTTCAGGGCCTGAATGATGACATCGCTAATATGTAAGTTTTTAAATTGTTCTAACATGTAGTCCTCCTTTATGTAACTTAACTATTATATCATTAGCATACTGAAAAAGATAGAGTACGGCGCAAAACTGAGGTAAAGAAAAAGAACTGCTTCCGGAGAAACAGTTCTTTTGGCTCTCGTATCCGATTAGAATGCCGGAATGAAGGCGCCTTTGTAGTGTTCTTCAATGTACTTCTTAATGACGTCGGAATGGTAAATATCGACGATCTTCTTGAGTACCGGATTGTCTTTGTCGTCTTCATGGACAGCCAGAATGTTGACGTACGGCGATTCTTTATCTTCCCGAAGCAGGGCATCCGTTACCGGATTTAAGCCCGCTTCCAGAGCGTAGTTGGTATTGACAGCCGCAAAGGTGACATCATCGAGAGAACGGGGAATCTGGGCTGCTTCCAGTTCCTGAATGTGCAGATTCTTGGGATTTTCCGTAATATCGGCAACGGCTGGATACTGTACGCCTTCTTTTACTTTGATAAAGCCGGCTTTTTCCAGGAGCAGCAGGCCCCGAGCGCCGTTGGTCGGGTCGTTCGGCACGGCGACGGTATCGCCGTCTTTTACTTCGTCCAGGCTCTTGATCTTATGGGAGTACAGGCCAATGGGGGCGAGAATCGTATTGCCAATGGCCGTAATCTTCAGGCCCTTGTCCTTGACCAGGTTGTCCATATAAGGCTTATGCTGGTACGAGTTCATGTCGATTTCCTTGTTGGCCAGGGCAATATCAGGCGTAACATAGTCGGAAAATTCCATGATCTTGATGTTGATGCCTTCTTTGGCCGCTTCTTTCTTGACCTGTTCCATAATGTCCGCATGAGGGCCCGGTGTAACGCCGACAGTAATATCTTTCTTTACCGTCGAGCCATTGCTGCTGCTGGCAGTGTCCGATGAACTGCCGCAGCCGGCGGCAAAGACGCATACGGCTGCAATAGAGGCTGCAGCTATTGCTTTCTTCCATATTGATTTCATAGAAAACACTCCTTTTCCCTTATTTTTTATTCTTTTTCCGCGATGCAAAGTCGCCGGCTGCCTGAATCAGGTTGACGCCGACAATGAGGATAATAATAGTGGCTAACATGACGTCGGCACGGAACCGCTGGTACCCGTAGCGAATGGCAATATCGCCGAGGCCGCCGCCGCCGATGGCACCGGCCATAGCCGAAGAACCGATCAGGTTGACGATGAGCACCGTAATGTTGTTGATAATCGTCGGCAGTGCTTCGGGAATGAGGACTTTGCGGATAATCTGAAACGGCGTGGCTCCCATGGATTCTGCTGCTTCGACGAGGCCGAAATCGACGTCGCGGATCGATGTTTCCACGAGTCGGCTCAGGAAGGGGATAGCCACGATGGTCAGAGGCACGCAGGCTGCCGTCGTACCGATAGACGTACCGGCAATGATCCGGGTCAGCGGAATAATAGCTACCATCAAAATGATGAAAGGAATGGAACGGATAATGTTAACAATTGTGCCTAATATCTGATTGACGACGCGGTTTTCCAGAATATGGCCCTTGCTGGTCGTAACCAGGGTGATGCCGAGGGGAATGCCGATAATAGCGGCAATGACCGTGGAAACAGCGACCATGAAGACCGTTTCCTGAATGCCCTGGAGCATTAACTTAATGATTTCTGGGGACATAGCCTAAGACCTCGCTTTCAATGGGTAATCCTTTGATATATGCCAGTGCTTTGGCCTGTGTTTCCATATCGCCCATAATGACGATGATAAGGTAGCCAAAGGGTTCATCCTGAATGTAGTCGATGTTCCCGTACAGAATGCTGACATAGGTGTTGAACTTCTGGACAATGGCGGCGACGAGGGGATCGTTCGTAGCCGAGCCTTTGAAGCGCAGGCGGACGAGAACATTCCGGTCCGGTGCGGGCTGATCGGTAATGCCCATCTTGGCAATCCCTGCGGGCAGCTGCATGTTGATGACGGACTTGACGAAATCCTTCATCGTCTGAGACTGAGGATTGGTGAAGACGTCGACAACGCGGCCTTCTTCCTTGATGACGCCGCCTTCAATGACGGCGACGCGGTTGCAGATTTCCTTGATGACGGCCATTTCGTGGGTAATGATGACGATCGTAATATGAAGGCGTTTGTTAATATCCTGCAGTAATTCCAGAATCGATTTGGTCGTCTGCGGGTCCAGAGCTGATGTGGCTTCGTCGCACAGGAGAATTTTCGGATCGCTGGCCAGAGCCCGGGCAATGCCGACACGCTGTTTCTGCCCGCCAGACAGCTGGGACGGGTAGTTGTGCTGCCGGTCCGTCAGGCCGACCAGTTCCAGCAGGTCGTCTACTTTTTTCCGGATCACTTCTTTTGGCGTATTGACCAGTTCCAGCGGGAAAGCGATGTTGTCAAAGACGGTCCGCGAAGACAGCAGGTTGAAATGCTGGAAAATCATGCCGATGTTTTTGCGTTCCGCCCGCAGCTGGGAATCGGAGAGGGCCGTCATATCCTGGCCATCAATGATGACGCGGCCGCTTGTCGGCCGTTCCAGCATGTTGATGCAGCGGACGAGGGTCGATTTGCCGGCGCCGCTTTTGCCGATAATACCAAAAATTTCCCCGTCTTCGATGGTCAGGTTAATCCCTTTCAGCGCGTGAACCGTGGCGCTGCCATCGTAGGTTTTGGTAATATTTTCCAATGTAATCACAGTATCAACTCCTTGGTAACGAAAAGGCAACAAAAAAACCGCCATACAGATGACGGTTATGTGCGCTGCACTGCGTTTCATCTGCCGGAACACTCCGTTGGAATTGGCACCTTCCCAAACGGGGGTTGCCGCAGCCTCATCGGGCCAGTCCCTCTGCTGCTCTGGATGAATGGTTCGTTTTGTTGTCAGAAAAAATAATAACACTAATCACTACGGTTGTCAATCCGAAACTTTCCCTTCTTTTTCCGCAATCTGGCCGTTCCTGCCGGCATAACGGAGAGGGCCTGTCTGTCTGCCCAGGGGCCTCGGTCCGAAATATGCCTGAACTGTATGTTTCAGGCAAGAAGATAAGCATTAGACAGACCGGGCCGCAGCCAGTATACTCAGGGTGTAGCCGAAAGGAGCAAGGAAAAGGAGGTGTCCTATGACGGCAGAAGAAGCAGGAGAACGCTATCAGATTCCGGCAGAGCTGCTTTCCGATTATGAACAGTGGCGGCCGGCCTGGGACGGGGAGCAGCGGTACGGGAACCGCCCGTATGATGACGGCGATATTGCCCGCCTGAGCATGATGCTGACCCTGCGCGATGTAGGCTTTGACAGAGACGGCGTGCGGCAGTACATGGAGCTGTTCCTGGCGGCCCGGAATACGGCGCCGGAACGGCTGCAGCTGCTCCGGGCACTGCGGGAACAGGTCGTCGATGATATTCACGTCCGTCAGAAGCAACTGGACCGCCTCGATTACCTGCGCTATCAGATTCAGCAGGGAAAGGAACCGGTCCTGACGACGTAACGGAAAGGAGAGAAAACCATGTTTATTCGGGAAATGGCAGCGCAGACAGGGCTGTCAGAAGATACGCTGCGGTATTACGAACGCATTGGAATCTTGCCGGCAGTGCCGCGCAATGGCCATGGCGTCCGCCAGTACAGTACCTATCATATCGAGTATATCGGGCTCATTCAGAGCCTGAAAGGCAGCGGCATGTCCCTGGAAGATATTCAGCAGTACATGAGCCTGGCCAGAGAAGGAGCGGCAACGGAACAGACCCGCCGGAACATGCTGGTCCGGGCCAGACAGCACCTTCTGCAGCAGCGGGCCCGCATCGAAGCAGCCGTGGCAGAAGCAGAGTTTCAGCTGGCTCATTATGAGACCTCTCTCCTCGTACGGACCAACAGCGTGGCCATGCCGCCAGCTGCCGTATAGCCGCAGTCCGTCCGGCATGGGGGAGAACGGAGGAGGTATACTATCCTATGAATATAAAACGATTTGCAATTTTCAGTACCGCTGCTGCCTGTGTGTTGTCGGCTGCAGCCTGTACGATGTCAGCAGACGACGGCAGACGACCTTCGCCGTCCCCACCGGTACAGGCCGGCACGATGGCCCAGACAGACGGCGGTCCGGTCATCCGCGTTTCCGATGAACAGGGACACGTGCTTCGTGTGCAGCTGAACAGCAGCCCTGCTGCCCAGTCGCTGTATGCACAGCTGCCCCTGACAGTAGATATAGAAAATTACAGCAACAATGAAAAGATTTTTTACCCGCCCCAGTCCCTGGCAACAGAGCAGTCGCCTCTGGCCAGTCCCGGAACCGGTGTAGTAGCCTATTACCGGCCCTGGGGAGACGTCGTCTTTTTCTACGGCCCTTTCAGGGAAAATGATAAACTCTTTTCTCTGGGCCAGGTGACAGAAGGGACCGAACAGGTTCCGGAACTGACAGGAACGATTTATCTGGAACGCAGCGAAGCTGCAGAGGGAGATACACTATGAATCGCAGAGAGTTTTTGCAGTGGTCCGGTGCCGGTCTGATGACCCTGTTTTTAAGCGGCTGCGGCACCATACTGACAGAATCGGCCAGTGCCGCACCTGCAGCGGGCCGCATAGGAGGAGGAAAGAACATGAATATTGTTGTACTTACAGGCAGTCCGCACCGCAACGGCACGTCAGCCTTACTGGCAGATAAATTTATCGAAGGCGCTCAGTCGGCAGGGCACACGGTATTTCGATTTAATGCGGCCTTTGAAGATACCCATCCCTGTCAGGGATGCGATCACTGCGGCATGGACGGCGACTGTATTTTCAATGATGCCATTCAGCAGAACCTCATGCCGCACATGCTGGAAGCGGACATGATCGCCCTTATTACGCCCCTGTATTACTACGGCATGTCGGCACAGCTCAAAACCGTCGTCGACCGCTTTTATTCGCGAACAGGCCGCCTGCACGGCAAACAGTCCATTCTGATGGCTACGGCCTATAACAGTGCGGACTGGACCATGACTGCCCTGGTTGACCACTATGATACGCTGGTCCGATACATGGAGTGGAACGACCGGGGCAAGGTACTGGCCATTGGCTGCGGTGCCCGCTCGCTCATCGAACGGTCGCCCTTTCCAGACCAGGCATACCGGCTGGGGGCCAGTTTATAAAGGAGGAGATGTTTGTGAAACAGCAGTGGAAAACCTGTGTCCTGGCAGCGGTGACGGCTGCCGTGCTGACAAATATATGTGCGTTAGGAGGAATAACAATGGCAAACAATGATACAGAACAGCAGCAGGCCGTAAAGGTTGTCCAGACAGCCGGGCGGGACCGGCTGGGCGATTTTGCGCCGGACTTTGCCCGCTATAACGATGATATCCTGTTTGGCGAAGTGTGGTCGCGCAATGACAAGCTGTCCCTTCATGACCGCAGCCTTATTACCGTATCAGGCCTTATCGGCTCGGGTATTATCGACAGCTCCCTGAAATATCACATTGCCACGGCCAAAGCCCATGGCGTGACGAAAGATGAAATGGTGGAAATGATTACGCAGCTCGG
>NZ_CATWFF010000013.1 GCF_958350005.1 uncultured Megasphaera sp.
GAAGTGCTTCGTTCTTTTTCCAAATCAAGTGTAACGGATGTTTGACAAACCTACACATTCAGTCTTTCCGGAATTAGGGGATATACTTGCTAATTGGCAAATAGGTGTTATATAATTAAATGTATCTGTATGGTTTTGTTGGTACAGAGAAATTTTTGCATTTAAGAAAAGGGGCTGTGATATGTATCACATAAGTGTTTTGACAGGACGTCAGGACGAAGATGATTTTGGAGAGCGGTTGCGTGACATAGCACGCGTAGAATACTGCCCATCTGAAAATGAGGATATAATGGCTGATCGCATGGAAGATACGGATGTCATTATTTGTAAGTCAGAAACTGTTTCTGCTTCGTTGATTGAACGATTGGACGACTTGAAGTTAATTGTTATTTTGTCTACCCGTTCTGATGCGGTTGATTTGGAAGCGGCTAGGCGCAGGGGAGTTTTAGTAATCAATAATACGTCATATTGCGTTGACGATATTGCCGATCATACATGCGCCATGATTTTGTCTTTAATTCGTCAGCTGCCGGAATACCAAAACGATATACGCAGTAATTGCCGTTGGGAATACGGTACCATTTCTTGGCCGATTCATCGCGTTTCCAGCAATCTCATCGGTCTTGTTGGCTTTGGACATGTTGGTCGTGCCGTAGCCTCACGGCTTCATGCCTTTGGCTGTAAGATACAGGCTTATGATCCCTTTGTAAGTGAACAGGTCATGGAAGCCAATCACGTTCGCCCTGTTGATTTTGAGGAATTACTGCGGAGCAGTGATGTTGTATCCCTGCATATGCCTCTGAATGAAACAACGCGGTACATATTTCAGGATGAACAATTCGAACAAATGAAAAAGGGCTCTATTTTCGTTAACTGCTGTCGCGGCGGGTTAGCTGATGAAGCCGCTTTATACCATGCCATTGATGATGGGCATATCCGCAGTGCAGCATTAGATGTTTTGTCTATGGAACATCCCAGCCCCATGCTGCTCAAGATGATTGCCCGGCCGGAGTTTTTGCTGACTCCTTGTGTAAGCTATCATTCTGTCGAAGCAGATATACAGGTCCGTAACGATGCGGAACATTATATTCGCCTGTTCTTTGCTGGCCGGTATGACGAGCTGCCAGTAGTTGCGGCACGCGAAGTATAAGGAGGGTCTTGGGTTTTGCGTATTATGAAATGGGCAGTCATGGCCCTGACTTGCTGTACGTTGTTAGGCGGATGTGCTGGTACGAATACTACAGGTGACTCTGCAGCAAACACGGCAGCTCCGCCGCAGGAACAGGTCGAAATGGCTGTTCCGGAAAAAGGCATTCCCGTCCTCATGTATCACATGATTGGCGATGTTCCTGATAACGATGCGGTTTTGCTGGAATCCCACTTCAGAGAACAAATGAAGTTCCTGAAAGATAATGGGTTCCACCCGATTACGCTGCAGCAACTGTATGAGTATATGACAAAAGGAAGTCCTGTGCCGGTAAATCCCGTTGTGCTGACTTTTGATGACGGGTATCCTGATACGTATTCTATCGTAACGCCTGTTATGGAAGAATATGGGTTCCCCTGCACGGTATTCATTCCGACCCGGGATGCTGATGATGGCGCACGGCTGACATGGGATCAGATTACGGAAATGCAAAAACGAGGCATTTCTATTTCGTCCCATTCGTATGAGCACATACGACTGGCTGAACTGTCGCCGGCTGCAATTGATGAACAAGTGCGAAAAAGTCAGGAAGAGCTTAAAAAGCATCTGGGAAGTACCAATGAATTCTTTTGTTATCCCTATGGCCGGGAAAATCCGGCTGTAGAAGAAGCGATGAAAAAGCACGGCATCAAACTGGCCTTTACGATGAATCCGGGATGGGCGAAGAAAGGCGATAATCCTTATGCGGTCAAACGTATTTGGATTGGCAATGCCGTCGATATAGAAAACTTTAAGCAGCGCATTACGACGGAGCACTACGAAGAGCGATAAGGCGCTGAAATCTTTTAGTTCTGAGGTAAACATGAAGAAATACTTCAAGGAAATTGGAAAATTCTTAATCTTAATGATGGTATTTTTTGCTGTCACATCTCCTTTTGTCGTGCTGTTTGGACCTTTTGACAACCTTAAGCGGACCGTTGTCGGCGCTATTTTAAAAAGCCGTCATCCCCAATATATTACGTGGCTGTTTTCCCAGGAAGAAATCGATAAGATTTTGGGCGGTATCAGTACGGCTCCTAAACAGCAGCTGTTCGATTTTCAGGTTCGCAGCGATTCGTCATTGAATTTAAAAAATATTGATTCCAGTCGCTTTAAAGGCTTTTTGCTGGAAATTCCCAATCCCAAGCGTCTGCAAGTAGCTACGGCGGAAAATATGGATGAAAAAGGCGATACGACGAGTGGCATTGCAACCCGTAATCATGCCGTAGCCGCCATTAATGCCGGCGGATTTTATGATGCTAATGGGACGGGAACGGGCCGCAGCCCCTATGGCTTTATCATTCATGACGGCAAATTTTTACTGGGTGCCGATGTATCGGATGATGAAACCAACGAATTTGTCGGGTTTAACGACGAAGGGCAGCTCATTGCCGGAACGTACAGCAAAGGGGAACTCATTAAGATGAATGCCAAAGAGGGCATTTCCTTTGGTCCGACCCTGATCGTCAATGGAGAGAAAATGATTACAACCGGCGATGGCGGCTGGGGTGTAGGACCACGTACTGCCATTGGCCAGCGCAAAGACGGCACTGTGCTGTTTTTAGTCGTTGACGGTCGTCAGCCTGGTTACTCCGTAGGCGCTACCTTGCGGGATCTGCAGAATATTCTCTATGAAGAAGGCGCCGTTATTGCGGCTAATCTGGACGGCGGCTCCAGTTCAACGCTGTTTTTAAACGGAAAAGTTATTAATAAACCGGCTGATCTGCTCGGCGAACGCATGATTCCGACGGCATTTATCGTCAAATAGGAGGAAGGTATGAAACTACGAAAAGTGATGGGCGCCTTTGTCCTGGGGATTGCCATACAAGCCGGCATATACGTCTATTTAGATTCTGTTCTGTTTGCGCCAACTTCGGACTTTCAGATTGCTGGTACGAACCAGCAGGAAGCACTGGGATTTGGCGTGGAAACAAACGGCCAGTCCTATTATTCCTTCGATAAGCGCTTTATGGCAACAGTTGTCGATGACAATGTAACGATTTATGAAGCCGGAAAAAAGGGCGAGCCCCAGCGCATTAGCCTGCATGGGCGCAAAGTATCTTTCTTCGAGTGGCTGCCTGACCGCAATCTGGCTATTTTTGCGACCTATGGCCGCGATGATAAGACCGGGGAATACGGCGTATATATTGCCCAGTACAACCCCATTTATCCGGAACGGGAGCTGGACACGCCTATTGAAGATGCGCCGGCAGACAGCAAGATTGTCGATGTGGCATATTCTACGGCGACAAACGTCGTATACATGAAGCTGGAAGTAGGGCCGAAGCGGTATCGCATTTATCGGACCGATGCCAACTATGATACGCGGCGTATTCATGTGCAGGCCGAAAATATTGGCCGCATTGCCGTATTCTATGATTCGGACACCTTCTTTTATGATAACCTTCGTACTGGCGTTGTCTATATGTTTGAAGGCGCTACCAGCAGCTGGCGGGAAATTTCGCCGAGCGGTAAATTCCGCCTTGTCGGCATAGACGGACAGGAAATATTTATTGCTGAAATGAACCGGGATGACAAAGTCGTAGCTGCCTATCGGGGACGGCTGAAACGGGGATTTACCAAGATCGCCACCTATAAGACGCCAGAAGACTTTTCTAAGATTACGCTGAACAGTATGCGCGAAGCGTCTGATAAAATGGATAATACTAAACGATAAGGTGTGATATACCATGGCAAAGCATAAGATACCTAAAAATCGATCCCTTGAAGACATGTTTAAAGGTGTTAAGGAAGAAATTACCTTTGAAACGGCTGACTGGGATGACGAAGAGCCGACTAAGCGGCCAGTTTTGCAGAAAAAGCCGGCCAAGCAGAGTGCTGCCGATTTTCGCAGACAGTTTTTCAGTGATGATCTGCAGGAAAAGGTAGGCAAAATGCTTCTGGATATTAAATTGGCCTATTACAAGGACGGTGTCGGCGATATTTCCCTGGAAGTCGTTAAAGATGGCCGCAATGTTGTCATAAAAACGGCGCCTAAGACGAGCAAGAAAAATCGTTAGCCAACTTGGCAGCTGCGGAGAGCGCATGGACGTTCTCCGCTTTTTTACAAGGAGTACAGAGTATGGTTACCAAAGAAGAACTCCAGCGTCGGTATCCCCATTGTGGTGATATTGAAGCAGGCTATGAAAATTCGAAATGGTTTTCCGTTCCCATGCAGCTGTTATTCACGCTGGCAGGCATGTACTTCTTTTGGGGGATGCTCAGCGAAACGACACTGGCTGCCAAACTGGATAATATAGCGGTCCTGCTGTTTTGTCTGTGGCGTATTCACCGGCAGCGCGATGTCATTTGCTATGTGACGAAAAAGGGCTTGGCCGTGCGTCGCCAGTTCATGTCTTTTCAGGATTTTTATGATGAGCAGTTTCATGAAGAAAAGAGCTTTATCTTTTTGCCATATAAGGATATTTTTCTCATATCTGACAGCTGGCAGGAAATCGAGCTGGGAAAAGCGGAAGAAGGCGGCATTGCTGTCCTGCCAGTACACTTGCAGTTCCTTTCCAAGCAGAATAAACAGCGGATTATTGATCGACTCAAGAAGGCCCAGGAAGAGCCAGATGACGTGTCATAAATAAAAAAAGAAGGTATCGGGCAAAAACAGGTGAAAAAGGGTAAAAACAAGCGTATTTGAAAGATAATATGCCGGTTTTTGCCTGTCTAATCTCTTCAATATTTTAATGAAATAAAGTACAATAGGGCTTGTATCAGTGATTTCGTAATGGAGGGAACGGGAGAATGAAGTGGAAGCAGTATGTTGCCATGGGCGCTGTATTTATAATGACTGCCAGTATGCTGACAGGATGCGGTGCTGATAAAACGAGCAGTGAAGGAACAGCCCAGCGGAATAAGATCGTTATTGGTCTGGATGATAATTTTCCGCCTTTTGGGTTTCATGATGAAAGCGGCCAGCTCGTAGGCTTTGATATTGACATGGCTAAGGAAGCGGCCAAGCGGCTGGGAATCGAAGTAGAGTTTAAGCCGATTGACTGGGACAGCAAAGAAACGGAATTGAAAAGCAAGAATATTGACGCTATCTGGAACGGCCTGTCTATTACGCCGGAACGAGAAAAGAATATCCTCTTCTCCCGACCTTATGAAAATGGTCCGCAAATCGTATTAGTGCGCAGTGATTCACCGATTCAGGGAAAAGCTGACCTGGCCGGTAAGATCGTAGGGACCCAGCAGGGCAGTACGGGCCTGGAAGCGATTGAAGCGGAACCGGACGTAAAAAATTCGTTTAAAGAATTGAAGCAGTATTCTGACAACGTCACATCCTTTATGGATCTGGAAGTAGGCCGTATTGATGCCGTTGTCGTAGCCAAGACGACAGCTGCTTACTTTATGACGAAGAACAAGGCTGATTTCCGTATTATTGATGTAGGATATCCGGATATTCCCAGCGGTGTCGGCATGCGCAAAGACGATACGGAATTAAAGGCAAAGCTGGATAAAGTGCTGGAAGATATGCATAATGACGGCACGTCTAAAAAGATTTCAGAAAAATGGTTTGGCATAGATATTTCGATGTAGGAGGAATGAGTAATGAACGTAAAAACATGGATGACTGCAGGATTGGCAGCTGTAGCAGCTGCGGCAGTACTGACTGGCTGCGGAGGCGAAACGAAGACAGCAGAACAGAAGCTGCCCGATAAAATTGTCATCGGCCTGGATGATAATTTCCCGCCCATGGGATTCCATGATGAAAGCGGTGAACTTGTCGGATTTGATATTGACCTGGCAAAAGAAGCGGGAAAACGCCTGGGCGTGCCGGTCGAATTTAAACCTATTGACTGGGACAGTAAAGAAGCAGCTCTTAAGAGCAAACAGGTAGATATGCTGTGGAACGGCCTGACGATTACGGAAGACCGGGCCAAGCAGATTGCCTTTTCCAAGCCCTATTTGAATAATGCCCAGATCCTCGTCGTACGCACCGATTCCCCTGTTGCCGACCGGGCTGGTCTGGCCGGCAAAGTAGTTGGCACCCAGGAAGGCAGCAGCTCCGTAGAAGCCCTGGACAAACAGGCTGATTTCAAAAACTCGCTGCAAGATGTCAAAAAGTACGGCGATTTCGTGGCGGCTTTCATGGATCTGGAACTGGGACGAATTGACGGCGTACTCGTAGACAGCGTCGTCGGCCGGTATTACATGAGCAAAAAGCCGGGCCAGTATAAAGTCGTCGACGATAAGATGGGCGACGAACAGTACGGCGTTGGCATGCGCAAAGAAGATACGCTGTTGCAGGAAAAACTGAACGGCGTACTGAAAGATATGAGTGCTGACGGAACGTTGACGAAGTTATCACAAAAATGGTTTAACGACGACATTACGGTAAAAGTTCAATAAAACATACGGTGTCGCAGGGGTGATAGGAGACAGGCGGATATACGCGTCTGTAGCCTGTCACCTTTGTGCGTATTACCTGATGAGCAAGGAGAAAAGATGGATTACTTATTTAATATTGTTCCTGCTGTAGCGGCAGGACTGGAAATTACGCTGAAAATTTTTATTATTACCATTGCCCTGAGCCTTCCCCTGGGAATTCTCATGTCCATAGCCCGTATTTCCCGCATTATGCCTCTGCGCAAAGCCATGGGCGCATACATTTACATTATGCGCGGCACACCGCTGATGCTGCAGATTCTTTTCATCTATTACGGCCTGCCTTTCATCATTGAAGGGCTGCGGCTTCCCGATTTCCCGGCGGCCATTATTGCCTTTGTCCTGAACTATGCCGCATATTTTGCTGAAATCTTCCGCGGCGGTATTCAGTCCATTGACCGTGGGCAGTATGAAGGCGCCAAGGTGCTGGGCATGACCTATGTTCAGACCATGCGCCGCATCATTCTTCCCCAGGTCGTTAAGCGCGTACTGCCGCCAGTAGCAAATGAAACGATCAACTTGCTGAAAGATACGTCGTTAGTATATATCCTGGCCATGAACGACATTCTGCGCATTACCCGCTCCATTGTACAGCGTGATTTTGACACAACGGCATTCGTTGTTGCTGCTGTATTTTACCTGTTTTTCACGTTTATTCTTACCAAAATATTCAGCTATCTGGAAAAACGGTATGCCGTATACGATGAATAAGGGAGGACGCAGTTATGAGCTTTATTGAAATGGATCATATAAAAAAATATTTTGGTTCCCTGGAAGTGCTGAAAGACGTGACGATGCACGTAGAAGAAGGCGAAGTCGTCTCGATTATCGGCCCCTCCGGAAGCGGTAAGAGTACGTTCCTGCGGTGCCTGTGTCAGCTGGAAACGATTGATGGCGGCAGTATTACCGTCGACGGCGACGTCATGGCCAGCCAGCCGAATCAGGCAGCCCATTCTGTCTATGCCCCGTCGGCACAGGTACGAAAAATCTGTCGCCGTATGGGCATGTGCTTTCAGCATTTTAACTTGTTTCCTCATATGACCGTACTGGATAATATTCTGGAAGCGCCCCGCATCGTAAAGGGCATGAAGACGGAAGAAATTATGCCCGAAGCCAAGGAACTGCTCCAGAAAGTCGGCCTGTGGGATAAGCGCAATGAGTACCCGTCCCGTCTGTCCGGCGGCCAGCAACAGCGCGTGGCCATTGCCCGTGCCCTGGCCATGAATCCGGATATTATGCTGTTTGATGAACCGACATCGGCACTGGACCCGGAACTGACCGGCGAAGTACTGCGGACGATTAAGCAGCTGGCTGATGAAGATATGACCATGATCATTGTCACCCATGAAATGGCCTTTGCCAAGGAAGTGGCTGACCGCGTCATTTTCATGGCCGATGGCGTCATTCAGGAAGAAGGGACGCCGCAGCAGGTATTTGAACATCCCCAGAACGAACGGACAAAAAGCTTTTTACATTCTATGCTTCGGTTTTAGTAGGCTGAACAGCATGTCAGATGTGTATAGTCTGACATGCTGTTTTTTGCATGTAAATTATTCGTCATGTCGAAACAGATATACTGACGGACTATACTGTTTATGTTATAATGGCTTTATAGTAAACTATTGATGAAAGGCTGTGAATGATAATGGCGACGATTGCATTGAAGTCCGGATTTATAGTTGACGCGGCTCATCTCTATGGTCCGGACAAGGTTACAGAAGCAGATATAACATCCCTGAAGCCGGCATATGAAAAAGCGCATGAAGCGATTATGACCATGCGCAGAACGGGACAGATGGCCGGACATGTCTCCAAAGACGGCAAGCCCGAAGACGTCCTGTTTCCGCAGCTTCCATACGTAGCAGAAGGGAATATCAACAGTCCCGAACGGATTCTTGCGCTGGAAGAACTGGCCCGTACTGTCCGCAACCGCGTAGATGCTGTCGTATTCTTCGGCATAGGCGGCTCCTACCTGGGCGGCAAGGTACTGTTTGATGTGCAGTGCGGCCCGTTCTGGAATCTGAAAAGCAGGGAAGACCGCAATGGCTATCCCCAGGTGTTTTTTGCCGGCAACAATGTCGATTCCCATACACTGCGCAGCCTTATTCAGTTTCTGAAAAAGAGCAGCGCTGCCAGTCCGGAATATACTGTAATGGCTGTCGTCATTTCCAAGTCCGGCTCCACCATTGAGCCCATGTCCAATTACATGATTTTCCAGCAGGCTCTGCAGGATGCCGGCATCCGTCTGGAAACGGTTGCCGTTACAGATCCCCATGAAGGCGACGGCGAAACGCTGCTGCACGGCCTGGCCCGCACGTCAGGGTGGCCTATTTTCTACGTTCCTGACGGCATTGGCGGCCGGTTCAGCGTATTTTCTGAAGTAGGTCTTATCGTCGGCGTTTTGGTCGGCTTTGATATCCGGCAGTTTCTGGCCGGGGCACGGGATATGGACAAGGCCTGCCAGAGCAGCGATATCTGGCAGAATCCGGCCCTCATGAACAGTGTGCTGAAATACTTGGCCGGAACCAGGCACGGGTGGAATCTGGAAGTCTTTATGCCTTATGCTGATGCGCTGAAATCCCTGGCAGAATGGTATATTCAGCTTCTGGCAGAATCTCTGGGAAAGCGGCTGAATAAACAGGGCCATGTCGTTCACTATGGCCGTACGCCAATCGTTGCCGTCGGAACGACGGATATGCATGCCCAGACGCAGGAACACCAGGAAGGTCCGAAGGATAAAGTCGTCCAGTTCGTTTCTGTTGCCCACTGGCCTGATGATATGAGCGTACCCCATCAGTACGATGCCTACCCGAAACTGGCAGCATTCAGCGGCCTGAAGCTCAGTCAGATTCTGGAAGCTGCCCGCAGTGCCAATGCCGAAGCCCTGGCCGGTGAAGGACGGCCCAGTGCCAACTATATTCTGCCGGAATTGACGCCGTACCATTTGGGCGAGCTCATGTTTATGCTGTGCCTGTCTGTTGCCTACGAAGGAGAACTGGCCAATGTCGATGCCTTTGACCAGCCTGGCGTCGAAGTATATAAGCGCTATCTCGGCAGTCGGCTGCAGCAGCTCAAGAAAGGATAAATGTTTATGAACGTATTAGTTACTGGTGGCGCCGGCTATATTGGCAGCCATACTGTCCGGGCCCTGCTGGCTCAGGGGCATCACGTGACCGTGCTGGACAACTTGTCCCGCGGTCACCGCGGTGCTGTCCCGGACGGCGTACCGCTTGTTGTAGAGGACATTCACCATGTCGATGCGGTGCGGAATATTCTGACAGACGGCGCTTTTGATGCAGTCATGCATTTTGCCGCCCACAGCCAGGTCGGCGAATCGATGGAACATCCATCCATGTATTATGACAATAATGTCGTCGGCTCCTACTGCCTTCTGGAAGCAGTCCGTCAGGCCGGCGTGCCTTATTTCGTATTTTCGTCTACAGCCGCTGTGTATGGCGAGCCGGAGAAGACGCCTATTACGGAAGACATGCCGTACTGTCCAACCAATGTTTATGGCCAGACAAAGCTTATGATTGAAACCATGCTGGCCCAGTTCAGCCGGGCGTATGGCCTGAAATACGTGGCCCTGCGGTATTTCAATGCTGCCGGAGCCGCGCCGGACGGCACTATTGGCGAAGATCATGCGCCGGAAACTCACTTGATTCCCCTTATCCTGCAGACCGCTCTGGGACAGCGCAGGAGCATCAAGATTTTCGGTACTGATTATCCTACGCCAGATGGCACATGTATTCGCGATTATATTCACGTAACCGATCTGGCTGATGCTCACTGCCGGGTTTTGGCCTATTTGGCCCAGGGCGGTGCGTCGCAGTATTTCAATCTGGGTTCTCAGCATGGATTCAGCGTACGGGATATGATTCAGACGGCAAAAGCCGTTACAGGACGGGATTTTCCCGTCGAAGAAGCGCCGCGCCGCGCCGGTGATCCGGCCGTGCTCATTGCCGGGTCGGAAAAAATCCGCCAGGTAACAGGCTGGCAGCCGCAGCGCAGCGATATTCAGACGATTATAGCCGATGCCTGGCAATGGCACCGGCTCCATCCGGAAGGCTATGGAGATACGAAATAAGCTAGCTGTCCTGATGGAACGGGGAAGGAACTTTTTAGCTCATCACAGGAGAACGTGGCTCCCATACGGGGTAATTATGCTCTGTTTGGCCGGCATTTGGTTCTGCTGGGATGGTGCGCCTTCCAGCCGACACGAAGTGATACGGGAGAAGAAGAACAGTCACAGTTCTTCTTCTCCCGTTTTTTCTGCGTCGGAAACGGTCCATCATGAAGACAGCATCAAAGGCGAGCTCCTGTGCTCTGCAGCACAGACTCAGCGCCGCCGTCCCCTTCCGGACCTGTTTGATGGCAGCCTGCCGAAGAAGGCTGCCAATACAAAACTGCCTGCTGAGACACAGGCAAAGCCTGCAGCAGCATCCACGCAGAATATGCCGAAACCACCGGTATATCCGGTTCTGCAGGGCATACTTCACCAGGGACACACGCGTCTGGCTTTCCTGGCACAAGACGGAAAAACGAAAGTCTGTGCTGTTGGGGAAGAATTTGCCGGATACCGTGTGGCCTATATTCAGGATCAGGCTGTTGGCCTGTATACGGACAAGGGTATTGTAGAAATAAGGAGATGACCATGAAGAAACAGGTTGCGTGTATTAGTGCAGGCCTTGCGCTGTGGAGTGCTGCCTGCGGAATGGCCGGCGCTCTGTCGGTTCAGGTCCAGGACGTGCCGGTGCGGTCCGTCCTGGAAGGACTGGCCCGCAGTGCCCAGATTAACTTGATCGTAGATGACACCGTAGAAGGCACCCTGACCGTTCATCTGCAGGATGTGACGGCTGAGGAAGCCCTGGCAGCTATTGCGAGGCAGCAGAATTTGTTTTACGAAAAGAAAGGGTCTATCCGCACCATGTCTGCTGGCCGCCGCAATGGAAAAGAAGGAATGAAGCAGGCCTATGTCTGGCAGCTGCAGTACGCGGCGCCTGAAGACATTGCCGAAGCGGTGCGGGCCCTGGTGCCGGATGCCGATGTGCGGCGCCATGATGATACGAATTCCGTTGTCATCGGCGGAACCGGGCAGGAAGCGGCAGCGGTACAGCAGCTGATTGATGAGCTGGATACAGCGCCGCAGCAAGTCGATATTGAAGTCGAAGTGGCCTCCATTGACCGCAGCGCCCTGCGTCAGGCCGGCGTAGAGTGGGACTGGTCGGCCCTGTCCGGCGGCTCCGGAGATCACACCTTTTCCTTTATTGCTCAGATTCGGGCCCTGGAAGAAAAAGGCAGTGCCCATATTCTGGCCAGGCCGCATATGCTTTCGGTCAATGGCCGAGAGGCGTCTATCCTCATTGGCGATAAGATTCCCGTTCAGACAGAACATCTGTCTGGCGGCGAGAAAACGACGACGACGACCTACGAAGATGCAGGGATTAAACTGCGCTGCATTCCGCGGATTCACGACGACGGCAGCGTAACATCCCATATTACGGCCGAAGTCAGTACGCCTGTCTTCGTGCCTGAATTAAAAGCCTACCGCATTGCGACCCGGCAGGCCCAGACGGTCGTGCGCATGAACCCAGGCGAAACCGTGGCTATTGGCGGGCTCATTCGCCGGGAAGACGTGGAAAGTCTGCGAAAAGTGCCGCTTCTCGGCGACATTCCCCTGCTGGGCAAGCTGTTTCGCAGCAAGTACAAGTCCAGCAAAGAAACAGAAGTAGTCATTCTCCTGCGGGCCCATACACGCAGCTGACGGGATGGGGCAGGACTGGTATTGTGCACATATACAAAAATAACCCCTCATGATATAATACCCAAAGAGGACGAGTCTTACCGGATACGTACAGAGCGACCATATCTTCGCAGTTGTGCATGGGTTCCGGAACAGACGGAATGGAAGGATACTTCCAGGAATGGCGTCCTTTTTTGGTGTCATGAGGAGGAGTTATGAACGTTCCATCGCTGCTGCACGACTGCCGGAAACTGTTGGCCGTCATGGTTCCCGTGCTGATTACCCAGGTGTCTACAGTGGGAATGAATTTTATTGATACTGCCATGTCCGGCCATGCCGGTGCTGCCGATCTTGCCGGCGTATCCGTAGGGGCCAATCTGTTTATGCCGCTCATGGTGGGCATTATGAGTATACTGGCTGCGGCAACGCCTATTATTGCGCAGCTCTTGGGAAGAAAGGAAAAAGCTGCGATTCCCGCTGTTGTACGAACTGGATTGTACCTGGCCTTCCTGGCGGCTGTGACGCTTCTGACAGCATACTGGCTGGGCATAGATGCCCTCATGCAGGGCCTTGCCCTGGAGCCGGACGTAGAACATGTAGCGCGGTACTATCTCCTGGCCGTCGTGATCGGCAGTTTTTTCCAGTTTCTGGTCATGCCCTTCCGGGCCCTGACGGATACGGTCGGGAGCACGACGCTGTCCATGAGCCTCTTTCTGGCGGCCCTGCCAGTCAACGGTCTCCTGAACTATATGTTTATCTTTGGTATGTGGGGTGCGCCCAGGCTCGGCGGCATCGGTGCCGGCGTGGCTACGGCCCTGACCTATGCCCTGCTTCTGTTCCTGTTTATTACTGTGACCGTCTACTGGGATGACTGCTTCCAGGGCCGGGCCATCGTCAGCAGCCTCGCCTGCCGGTGGAGCAGCCTGCGGGAGTATCTGGCTATTGGCATTCCCAACGGTCTGGGGGCCTTTATGGAGTCCAGTCTGTTTGGCTTTATCATTATTTTCATGACGCCTTTTGGTACGGATATACTGGCATCCCATCAGGCGGCCATGAATTTTTCCGGATTGATCTATATGGTGCCCCTGTCCTTTTCCATGGCTTTGACTATTCTGGTTGGCATTGAAGTCGGTGCTCATCGGTACGACCAGGCCCGGCGCTTTGGCCGGCTGGGCGTGGCTCTGGCTCTGGGCTGCGGCATGACGGCGGCGACACTCTCTATCTTGGGAAGGAATGTCATTGCGTCTATCTATGCCGGCGATGCAGCTCTGATTCCTCTTATTGGTCATTTTCTCATATATACAGCAGCCTGGCAGACCTTCGACGGCATTGCCTGTCCCATTCAGGGCATTCTTCGCGGCTATAAAGATGTGCGCGTCCCCTTTGCCCTCATGATGGTGGCCTATTGGGGCATCTGTTTTCCTACTGGTATTCTGCTGGATACCTATACCGATGCCGGCCCCTATTCGTACTGGCAGGGCCTGGTCCTGGGCGTCATGTGTTCTGCTGGCCTTCTGACATTCCGCCTCCGTCGTATAGAACGGAAATATCAACCTTAATCTTGCAGTACATACTGACAATGTGTCAGAATTCGGTATCTCCAGAAAGAGCTGTCCTTATCTCGTGTGACAGCTCTTTTGTATATCGTAACTGTCTGGGGGAGTATTGATTTTCCTTATTAAAGAATATATAATGAAATCAATTACAGAAAGGAGGTGAAGGTGATGAACCCTGTCCAGAATGAGTATTTGTGGTTAACTTGGAAGAATAAGGCTATCCGTCAGGCAAATGCCCTAACATATACCGGGGGGGGGGTATCCTGATGTAGAGGTTTTATGGCATTTCTTTGTATATACAGCACAATGGGGACAGTCTGTCTCGTTGTGGATTCATAGGAAGATAGCAGGACAGCGCCAGGCGGCGGTGTCCTATTTGGCGTGCCTGACTGTCGGTCTGGTGAACATGCCCCGCTTTCTCAGGACAGCAGCGGCATGAGCCGGAAATGTCTGGTTTGCGGAAAGGAATTTGAACCTGTCCGATGCACACAAAAATACTGCAGCGCAGCATGCCGGAAATACGCCTATCGTCATGGCATTGAAAATAAAACGTATCGCACGGAAAACGGTCAGGAAACGGTACTGCGGGAATTTACGTGCCTGCAGTGCGGAAAAAAGGTGCAGATTCGGGATTCCCGGGACCGGCGCATGAAGTTTTGCAGCCAGCACTGTGAACGATGGTACTGGAAGCAAAATAAAAAGGCAAAATCCGTATCTGTCGAGCGGACGTTTGTCTGTCGACAATGTGGAAAGGTCGTTACAGTCCGGAATCCCGGTGATCGACGCCGTATTTTTTGTTGTGCTGCCTGCTGTCGGCAGTGGTTTATCAATCATCAGCGAGATCGTCACGGCGTTCATGCGCCATGACAGCACAGGCAAAAACGAACAGCATCGGCCTGTGTCAATATACCCCCGGGTCCTATATGAGTAGGAAAGGAGAACATACGATGAATCGTATATACAAAGTAATTTGGAATAAAGCAAAAGGCTGCTATCAGGTAGCTTCTGAATTTGCCCATCAGCAAGGCCGCGGCGGCAGCTCGAAATCCGCAGCAGGCCGTATGGCAGCAGTGCTCGCTGTAACGGCATTGCTCGGCGGTGTAAGCGTGCAGGCAGCAGTTGTATCTGGTGATTCGCTTAGTGTACAAACTAAACTCCAGAATGAGGAAGATAATTATATTGCTTCAGTAAGTACGGGAGGCATTGTTATTGGTCAGGGACAAGGACATGCAACTACTGTAGGTGCTAAATTGCCAACTACTGGGATTGCAATTGTTCCCGAAAATCCGATGACAGGTGGAACTGCTAAAATGTATGTTTATGGTGGAGCCACATTCTCTGACGGTGCATATAATTTTAAAGACGGTATTGTTATCGGCGATCCCAATACAGACAATCATTATACGCTCAACACGGGTACTGTCACTACATTTAAGAACAACTTTGATGCGGTTAAATCAGACGTGGCGACAGCAAAGACAAACGTCAGCGGACTCCAGACAAATTATGACGTACTTTCCGATAAAGTCACCGCGTTGGAACAGAACGGCGGAAATAACGGTTTTGACAATAAAACAGGCAATGTTGTCATCGGAGGCAAAGTCGGTACTGCAACTCCGGCAGTGACAAATGCTGTGGTTGCCGGTAACGGTGCTAAAGCTGATACTGCTGCGGCTGTCGTTGTTGGCAGCAACGCTTCTGCCGGTGCAGGTACGTATGGTTCTGTCGTACTCGGTCGGAACAGCGCTGTCGTCTATGACGATATTCTCCACAATGCCAATGACACCCAGTCCCTGGAACCGACTGGTGTCGTTTCTGTGGGCAATTCCGGCAAGAATGGACAGCCTGCTTTCAATAGACGGATTATCAACGTAGCAGAAGGTAAAAATGCGACGGACGCCGTCAACAAAGGCCAGCTCGACACGGTCAATGCAGCTGCTGCAGAAGCTAAAACAGCATCCGATGCCAACACGACAAAACTCACAGCCCTCGATGCGAGTGCGGTGAAGTGGGATAATGCTAAGGATGGAAGTGTCGGCAATACCATTACAAAGAATGGATCTAAACTGTTGCTGTCCACTGATACAGCAGGTCTTACAAACGGCAAGGCCAATGTAACACTGTTAGGTAATAGTGCATCTGTTACTGTTGGTCAGAAGGGCTTTACTGTCAGTCAGGATGGTACAAAAGTTACTGGTGGTCTCAATGTAGACAACAGCAAGATTACTAACGTAGCAGCTGGCAAGGCTGAAACGGATGCTGTCAATGTGAAACAGCTCAGCGACGCAACTAAATACGCTGTGCAGTGGGATCATGTTGCCGCAACCGGCCAGAAACTGAATTCGATTACCGGCAACGGTGCTACTCTGTACCTGGATAAGGCTGGACTTACAGGGATTACCAATAATACCTCCCAGCTGGTAATGACAGGATCGACGATTGGCATGACCAATGGAAAGAGCTCTGTAACGGTCAATGACCAGGGCATTCTGCTCAATGGCAATACCACTGTAACTGGAAAGCAGTTTGTTACGGGCGGTCAGTGGGTCAATGGTAACCAGGTGGTTACAGGGACGAGCACAGTTAACGAACAGATCGTAAAGAATAGTCAGACCGTAGAGGGAGATTCTACAGTAAAAGGTAGCCAGAACGTACTTGGAACGCAGTCTGTCATGGGCGGCCAGTGGGTCAACGGCAACCAGACAGTTACAGGGACGAGCACAGTTAACGAACAGATCGTAAAGAATAGTCAGACCGTAGAAGGAGATTCTACAGTAAAAGGCAGTCAGAACGTGCTTGGAACGCAGTCTGTCATGGGCGGCCAGTGGGTCAATGGCAACCAGACAGTTACAGGAACCAGCACGGTCAACGAACAGATCGTAAAGAATAGTCAGACTGTAGAAGGAGATTCTACGGTCAAAGGCAATCAGTATGTCACCGGTGCGCAGAGCGTGGGAAGCCAGTGGGTTGTAGGCAACCAGGTAGTTGGTGGTAATTCTGAAGTCGATGGCAATTCTACGATCAAGGGTAATCAGACTGTAGACAAAGACTTGAGTGTGAAAGGCGATGCAGTCATTGACGGCAGCAGCACAGTCAAAGGCAACCAGTATGTCACCGGCGCGCAGACTGTAGGAAATCAGTGGGTCGTAGGCAATCAGGTAGTAGGCGGCAAGTTTGAAGTCGACGGCTATACCACCTTGAAAGGCGGTCTTGATGTTTCCAACAATAAGATTGCCAACGTAGCGGCTGGTGTCAATGATACTGATGCTGTCAACAAAGGCCAGCTTGATGCAGTGAATACAGAACTTACTGGTAAAACTGATGGTCTGAAAGAAACCCTTGGCAGTGCCGATTTTAGCCGTACAGCCTATGCTAAAGGGGCCGCAGATGTCACCGATGCAATCTACAAAGTTGATACCCAGGTACAGACAAATGCGGAAACCCTTAAGAAGCATACTGAACAGATTACGGCAGCGGGAGACCTTGCTAAGAAGCATACCACTGTCGTCAAGGGAGATAATATCGAACTGAGTGAAGGGAAAAATGCAGACGGCGGCAAGGAATACACTGTCAGCCTTGCGAAAGACATTACCGTAGACAAGGTAACTGTAAATGGTGAAGTCAAAGCCAACAGTGCTAACCTTGGCGGCGTAGAAATCGACGGCGGTAATATCAATGCGGCTACTGCATCTATTGATAATCTTGGCGTAAAGGGCAATCTTTCTGCCAGCACAGCAACGATTACCAATCTGGGCGTAGAAAACAACATCTATGCTAAACTCGGCACCATCGGCGGCGTAGGTCTTGAAAACGGCACGGTAACGGCAGATAAAGTCCAAGTTGGTAGTGTAACGTTGTCCAATACGACTGACAAAGATGCAGCAGCTCTTGCTATTGGTAAAGTTGATGACCATAACGCCTTCTCCGTAACTAACGATGGCGATGTACATAGCCTTGGCACGGTAAATGGCCGTGATTTCCAGAATAACAGCGGTACCTTTGTAGTAGATAAAGACGGCAATCTTACAGCTGCATCCGGCACTATTGGCGGAGTAGAACTGGGCAACAGCAATGGTACAAGCTATGTCAATGCTGGTTTCATCTATTCAGAAGGCCTGGCTGTAGGCAACCTCAGCGGTGATCCTGAAAAAGCTCCGTTCTATGTAGCTCCTACAGGGCATGTAACTGCCTATGGCGCAGACATGAGCGGTCAGAAGATTACCGGTGTAGCGAACGGCACGGAAGCTACCGATGCTGTCAATTATGGGCAGTTGACCTCTAAAGTCAACGAAGCTACCAAGGGCGTCGTTTACTGGGATGAAAAGGATGAAAACACCAACAAGATTCACGGAGTAGGCCTTGAAAATGGTGCAGTTACTGCAGATAAAGTCCAAGTTGGTAGTGTAACGTTGTCCAATACGACTGACAACGATGCAGCAGCTCTTGCTATTGGTAAAGTTGATGACCATAACGCCTTCTCCGTAACCAACGATGGCGATGTACACAGCCTTGGCACCATCAATGGTCGTGATTTCCAGAATAACAGCGGAACCTTTGTAGTTGATAAAGATGGTAATTTGAAAGCTGCTACAGCCAATGTTGGTGGCATTACGCTCGAAAACGGAATGGCCAATGGCGTACTGCTTAAAGACGGTGGCATTATGGCAGCGAAAGCTGATCTTGGCAATGTTCAGTTCAATGGTGATGGACGAATCAGTAATCTGGCAGCTGCTGAAAAAGATGACCAGGCAGTTAATTATGGCCAGATGAAGGGTTCTATCCAAGCAGCTACAGCAGGTTCTGTAAAGTGGGATGAAGGAACAACTAATACTATCCACGGCGTTACTCTTAAAGATGGAGAAGTAAAAGCCAACAAAGTAACCGCTGATGAAGCTTTCTTTGCGGATGGAAAACTTGTGGTTGATAAAGATGGCAATCTGTTTAGCCAGGGAATTCTCTCTGTAGGTCAGTCCTATTTGGGAAATACCGCGTCCTACATTAGCGGTGTTACATTTACAAGCGGTGCCAATGGTACTGCTGTACGTGGTCTTGCTAATGCAGTTACCAATTCTGCTGCAGACGGATTTGATGGCTCTGCAGCGGTCAATGTGAACACTTTGAATTCTGTTGTAAAAGAAGCAACGAAAAATCAGGTGACACAGGACGAAAAAGGTAACGTTACTATTAACGGAAAGCTGACAGCAGGCAGTGCGTCTTTTGCCAACGGTGCTACGACTATTGATGAAAATGGCATTAAGACGAATAACCTTACTGTGGGCAATACGACTATTGGTGAAAATGGTATTACTGTCAATGGTTCTGCTGTAGCAACCAGCAAAGATGTTGAAGGCATTAAGAATACCATTGGTGGAAGTGGTGAAAACGGGGCACTGAAACTGACCAATAATGCAGCGACCGTTGAAGCTGGTATTAATAAGAATACGGCTGATATTGCTGCAACGAACAAGGTTATCGGTGCAACTGGTGAAAAGGGCGCACTGAAACTGAAAAACGGTGCAGATACGGTTGAAAAAGGTATCAACCAGAACACGGCTGATATCCAGCAGAACCGTGAAGCCATCAACTCCCTGGGCCGCGGCCTGAGCGATTTGGGTGAAGAAGTGGACAACGTCGGTGCTATTTCCGCCGCTTTGGCTGGTCTCCATCCCCTCGATTATGATGGCTCTGGCTCGAAGTTCCAGATTTCTGCCGCTGTTGGTACCTACGACGGCACGCAGGCAGCTGCTCTGGGCGGCTTCTATCACTTCAACCGCGACGTCATGATGTCCCTGGGCGCATCGTCGTCCTTCGGCAGCGACAACAAGACGGCTGCTAACCTGGGCGTTACGTTCCGCGTAGGCCAGGGTGCTGATGAAGCTCCTGCTTCCAACAGCGCCATCATGGAACGGCTCGCCGCAATGGATAAGAAGATTGCCGAACTGGAAGCACAGAACAAGAACCTGACTTCTGTATTGGCTGTTATCGATCCGTCGCAGCAGAAAGCCTTCCCGGACGTACCGGAAAACCACTGGGCCTATGATGCAGTCGCACAGCTCGCTGGCAACGGCATTGTTCAGGGCTATCCGGACGGCGAATTCCACGGCGATCGTACCATGACGCGGTACGAAATGGCTGAACTGATTTACAAAGCCATGAAAAAGGGCGCTAAAGTAGATCAGAAGCTGGTCAACGAATTCAAGACGGAAATCTCTGCAGCACAGGCAAAAGATAACGCAGAAGCTGCAAAAGCCGCTGAAACAAAACCGGCTGAAACTGCCGAAACACAGGCAAAATAAATTGCCCTGACCGATAGGTCACACAACTTCAGTACTTACAACGAACATCCCGATTCTGCGACGGCAGAGTCGGGATGTTTGTGTTATGTCATCTGTGCAAGGTTCTTTCCTACGGCTCAAGCGCCATGGTATAATATAAGCAGAGAACCATGTTTGAAGGAGCTGTAAAGCGACGCGCAAACATGTGTGAATCGCTTACACCGAGCATAGCTCGGTGCTGGATAGTGTTCGCCTGGACATATATGTCCAGGATGACACTGGCCGTGTCTTCAATATTGAAATGCAGGTGGCTGTTATCAAGAGAAGAGGTGACCTGGTGGTACGATATAAAGAGTGGGAAGAACTGACGCTGCAGGATAATTTCCTGTTTCAGAAGGTCATGCAGAATCCGCGGATCTGCAAGCATTTGATCGAAAAGATACTGAATATTACCATTGAAAAGATTACCTATCCGGAGTCGGAGAAGACCATTGACATCCGTTTGGACAGCAAGAGTGTGCGTCTCGACGTGTATGTACAGGACGATACGGGACGCGTGTTTGACATTGAAATGCAGGTCAGTGCCGGGAAAGATGGCGAGCTGGCCAAGCGGAGCCGGTACTATCAGGGCATGATCGACATGGAAGTACTGGAAAAAGGCGGCTTGTATGAAGACCTGAATCCGACGTATATTATCTTTATCTGTACCTTTGATCTCTTTGGCAAGGGGTTGCCGAAGTACACATTCTGCAATCAGTGTGAAGAAGACGGGACTATCGCTCTGGGAGATGAGACGACGAAGGTCTTTCTGAACAGCAAGGGTCGGACAGAAGGCATTGATCCGGATATAGCAGCGTTTTTGCAGTATATTGATGGAAAAGACGCTGAAGGGGTTTTCATGAAAGACGTTGATGCAGAAGTCCAGCGCGTAAAGCGGCACGATGAAACGAGGCGAGAATATATGACACTAAAACAGGAATTTGAACGGATTGCCCGGGTGAATCGGGCAGAAGGCTGGGAAGAAGGAAGAGCTGAAGGTAAAGCAGAAGGAAAGGCAGAAGGAAAAGCAGAAGGGGTAGAAAAAACTCGGCTGGAAACAGCACTGGCCATGCTGAGAGATGGCATACACACCGACATGATTACGAAGTATACGACTTTCTCAGCCGAATACCTGGCTAAACTGGCCAAGGAACATCATATCGTGTAAATTGTTGTTCCTATTTGTGATGAATAAGAAGCCCGGCGTATATCCGTGAATTAGATCGGTATGCTATTGACAGGGAGAGGGCTTCCTGTATAATAAAGAAGAAATGCACAGGCGATGGGGTTCGCCGCAGATGACGATATATATCGTGTTGATGACTCCTACCTTTGGGAAAGGGTAGGAGTTTTTTCGTTTTCAGGAGATGATAGAATGGAAGCAATAGTTGCCGTTGCCGTTGGCGGCGGGATTGGCGCAGCTCTGCGGTATGGTGTGACTGTATGGGCTAATTTGCACGGTGGTATTTTATTCCCGTATGGAACGGTTTTGGTCAATGTCATCGGGTCTTTTCTCATTGGCCTGCTGATGATGGGATTTCAGAGTCACAACATGATCCCCCCGACGGTGAAGTTATTTGTTATTACCGGGATGTTAGGAGGATTTACGACGTTTTCCACGTTTAACATGGAACTTCTGACGCTGGTACGGGCAGGGGATATGATGTATGCCCTGTTATATGGCGGCCTGAATATACTGGGCGCCTTCATTTGCTGCTGGATTGGCATTGTCGCAGGCGAGCTGCTGTGGTAATCACAGACAGCAGAGAAGCCGTTTTGAAGGAACGAAGAGACGCACAAAACGGAGTGAATCGCTTATGCAATTTGGGAGATACCGTATAAAATCGATGTGAAAAGATGATTCATGTGGTATAAGCAGAGAAGCCGTTTTGAAGGAACGAAGAAACGCACAAAACGGAGTGAATCGCTTATGCAATTTGGGAGATACCTGCATAAAGTC
>NZ_CATWFF010000014.1 GCF_958350005.1 uncultured Megasphaera sp.
TTTCACGGGGCTTATGTTTCAAATTTTTCGGGACATTTTCATAAATGCTTGACATATTTTTTTGCTAACTTCTTCTGCCCATTACAATATGGAAATGGTGAAAAAAAGCAACAGCAATGATGTAATTTCCATCATTGCTGCTGCTTTTTTGCAGTATATATGGTGAAAGCAGGTCTTAGTCCATATCGACAATCTTGCCGGGATTCATGATATTGTTCGGGTCCAGGGCTTTTTTAATTGCCTTAATCATCTTCAATTCGCCTTCAGGCGTACATTTTGCAAATTCTTCCAGTTTCTTGTAGCCAATACCGTGTTCGCCGGACATTTTGCCGCCCAGTGCATATACCCGCGGGAACAGGTCGCGATGGAAGGCTTTGATTTTTTCAAACCATTCTTCCGGCGATAATTTCTTGACATTCAGAGGCAGAACATGGATGTTGCCGTCGCCAATGTGTGCCACTGTTACGCAGTACAGGTCGTACCGTTCGCGGAGTTCCGGAATCTGTTTCGTAATATCGGCAATTTTGTCCAGAGGTACGACGAAGTCTTCGGTCTGGAACATTTTATCCAGGTTGCGGGCTGCTTCAGCAAACTGTTTGCGCAGTTTCCAGATTCGTTTATCTGCTTCAAATTCGTCAATAGAGCCGTTAGCTTCAGCTAGGTCGCAGAGGGTTTCCATCTTGCGGTCCAGTTCGTCTTCGTTGAACGTTTCGACCGTAACGATAACGTAGTCGCAGCCTTCATCGACGTGAGGCATGGGCATGTCGAGGAATTTGCACGTAATCTTCAGCGCTTCATTGTCCATGAATTCGATACTGGTCGGGTCAATGCCGGCTTTCAGAATCTTGTTCGGCAGAGCAAAGGCTTCTTCATCGGTCTTAAATACGCAGACCATGTTGAAGTTGTACGGAGGAAGCGGACGGAGACGAACTGTAACTTCCGTAATAATGCCGAGAGTGCCTTCCGAACCGGCCAGAAGCTGTTCCAGGCACAGACCGGTAGAGCATTTCTGCAGGCGCGCACCTAAGGTAACGATATCACCAGTCGGCGTAACGACTTTCAGGCTGTATACCTGATGACGGGTCGTGCCGTATTTGACAGCTTTATTGCCGCCGGCGTTGTTGGCAACGTTGCCGCCGATCTGACAGCTTTCAGCGCTGGACGGATCACCGGCATAGAGGAGGTTGTGCTTCCGTGCTTCTTCCTGGAGCTGGCCCGTCAGAACGCCGGTCTGGCAGACAGCATACATGTTGTCAGCATCGAATTTCAGGATTTTATTCATCCGTTCCAGTTCGACAACAATGCCATGGTATACGGGGATAGCGCCGCAGGCAACGCCGGAGCCGGCAGAACGCGGCGTAAGGGGAACGAGATATTTATTGGCCAGTTTAACGATTTCAGCTACTTCTTCTGTCGTGCCAGGGAATACGACCACTTCTGGTTTGTGGAAGTAATAGGAGTTGCCTTCTTCATCGGTCTGATAGGCAGTCAAGTAGTCATCATCGGTTTTGACGTATTTATCGCCTACAACTTTACGTAATTCATCTACTAATTCCGGCGTAACCGGGTTAAATTTAGTTGCCATACTGAAACGCTCCCTTTCATCTTTTCATGCAGTAGTATTGGATGAGTGCTGTATTCTTTCACCATAGATGCGTTGTTGCAGGCACTTCTGTGTGCCTCGTCGTCCACGGCGATTGACGTTAGTATAGCACGTAGCCGCATCTTGTAAAGGCCGTTTTTTCCCGATTCATACTGGAAAAGGGCTTCCCCTGTTGGGAAGCCCTTCTCGTTTTTCCGATAATTCCTATTGGTTTTACGTTTTACGATTTCTATGCTTTTTACGAATTATATAATTTTCGAATGGTGCCTTATTCTTTTTATCTATTCTTTTTCTGCCAGTTCTTCCCAGCGGGCATAGGCTTCATCAAGCTGCTTCTGCGCCGCTTCATATTCTCTGGTCAGTTCCATCATCTGGGCCGCATCGGTCTGTACATCAGGCTGATTCATCTGCACTTCATACATTTTCAGCGTCGCTTCCAGCTCGGCAATTTTCATTTCCACCTTGTCCATCTTGGCTGCTGTGCCGTAGGCAGAGGTCTTGCGGGCCGGTGCCGGTGCCGGCGACGTTTTTGCCGGAGCCGGCGGAACTGCTACCGGAGCGGCGGCATGCCTTTTCGTCGCTTCTTCAGCCTGCTTCTGGGCGGCCAGTTCTTCTGCTTCCCGTTCTTTTTCCCGGTAATATGTGTAATTTCCCAAAAATTCTTTCAGCTTTTTATGTTCCAGTACGAGGGTCCGCTGCGTAATTTTATCGAGGAAATAGCGGTCATGGGATACGACGAGATAGGTTCCGCCAAAGTCGAGAAGCGCCTGTTCCAGCACTTCCCGCGTAGGAATATCCAGATGGTTCGTCGGTTCGTCGAGAATCAGGAAATTGGCGCCCTGGAGAAACAGCTTAAGCAGAGCCAGGCGGGCCTGTTCGCCGCCGCTCAGATTATCAATGACCTTGAATACGTCATCGCCGCGAAACAGGAAATGGCCCAGTACGGATCGGGCTTCGTCCTCGCCGTAGCTGAAGCCGTTCATGATTTCTTCCAGCACCGTCCAGGCACCGTGCAGATCTGTATGTTCCTGGGCAAAATAGCCAATGTGGACGCGGCTTCCCAGGACGATATGGCCATGCTGAGCTTCGAGCTCACCCATAATCATGCGCAGAAGCGTCGTCTTGCCGGCACCGTTGGGACCGATTAGCGAAGCTGATTCGCCGCGCCGCAGGAGCAGGGAAAGATGATCGAAGAGCTGACGGTCTGCATAGCCGCCGCAAATATCATCGAGGACGAGCACTTTCTGCCCGCATTCTTCGGCTTTGGCAAAATGAAAACGCAGTGATTCCGCTTCCGGTGCCAGCTCAATCCGTTCCAGCCGGTCCAGCTGAGACTGGCGGCCTCGGGCCTGTTTGGCCTTGATGCCGGCTTTATACTTGCGAATATATTCTTCTGTTTCCCGGATATGTTCCTGCTGCTTTTCATAGGCCCGTTCCATGGCCCGGCGCCGGTCGCGGCTCTGCTGTACATAGCGGGAGTAGTTCCCCTTGTATTTCGTCACTTTCCCATGATCCAGCTCCAGAATGCCCGTGGCCACGCGGTCCAGGAAATACCGGTCATGAGATACGATGAGGATGCCGCCGCCATAGGACAGCAAATACCCTTCCAGCCATTCGAGCATGTCCATATCCAGATGGTTCGTCGGTTCATCGAGGAACAGATAATCAGGCCGCCGCACCAGCGCTTTGGCCAGGTTAATGCGCGTTTTCTGGCCGCCTGAAAAGGACTGGACAGGCCGGTCCATGTCGGCGTCAGTAAAGCCCAGGCCATTGACGATCTTACGCGACAGGGATTCATATTCATAGCCGCCGAGCCATTCAAACCGCTCCTGCAGGCGGGCATAGCGCTGCATGGCTCCTTCATCTTCCGGATGGCGCTGCATCTCCTGTTCTGCTGCTTTCAGCTGTTCTTCCAGATGCAGCACATCCTGCCAGGCCTCAGTAATGGTCTGGCGCAGGGTGATGCCGTCGTCAAAGGTAATATCCTGCTGCAAATAGCCGACCGATTCGCCTTCAGACACGACGAACATGCCTGCATCGTACTCTTCTTCTCCCATCAGACACTTGAGGAGTGTCGATTTTCCAGCGCCATTGGCGCCAATCAGTCCAATCCGTTCACCCCGGCGGATTTCAAAGGTTACGTCTTTAAACACCGTATGAACGCCAAAGGACTTTGTCAGTTTCTGTACTTTTATACTTCCCATGGAATATCCTTTCCCTGATGTAATTGTTATCATACATAGCACCTTAAATTATAGCATAGATACAGGCAGCCTTGTAGAGCTGCCACAGCCTGGACGGCCTTTCTTCTGCACGATTTTATGCCGCAAAAGAATAGGCATCATGCAAAAGTACGCACGCAAATTCCTTAAAGTTAAACCTTTTACCTGAAAATTCTTAAAAAATTTGTCTTGACTTCCCTTGCCGGCGTGTGTATAATTAGCGTCAGCAAATAACAAAACAGTGTTGATTGGGAAAAGTACTTACAAACTCCTTCCATTACAGAGAACCTGCTGAATGGTGCGAAGCAGGATGGAACGTTGTCGGGAAAATCACCCAGGAGCTGCCAGCTGAACACTTTGGCAAGTAAGCGTGGCCGACTGACAATCGTTACCTTGTCGGGCATTGAACGTCGAATAGATTGTTATTCTTCGGTGATGTCTGTAAAGTGGCCGTACACACGGCAATAAGAGTGGTACCGCAGAGCACAACGCTTTGTCTCTTTTTCAGGAGACAAAGTGTTTTTTTATTGAAAAACCGCAATCATCCCGTTTGTTATTCGCCTATTTCTACTTCAGGTCTTTATGTATAGGAGGATTTACTATTATGATGCAGTATGTTTCCAAACTAAGTGGTTTTGTCGGCAAGAATCTGACCTACCTGGTCCTGGCCGATATCGTAGCCGGATATTTCTTCCCAGGAGCCTATACCTGGGCAGTTCACAACACGGTCTTATTGTTAGGCGTCGTCATGTTCGGCATGGGCATGACCCTGCACGCTTCCGATTTCCGCCTGATCGTACAGCGGCCCAAGGAAGTGCTGGTCGGCAGCGTATGTCATTACACGATCATGCCGATTCTCGCCTATGCCCTGACCATGGTATTCGGCCTGACTCCGGAACTGGCTGTCGGCATGGTTCTTCTCGGCTCCTGCCCCAGCGGCACTGCTTCCAATGTCATGAGCTTCCTGGCCAAAGGCGACGTTCCCCTGGCCGTATCCATCACGACGGTCTCGACACTGCTGGCTCCGATCATGATGCCCTTCCTCGTATGGGCCTTTGCCGGTCAGTGGGTTACGGTTTCCTTCCTGTCCATGGCTGTTACGGTTATGAAAGTTATCCTCGTTCCCCTGGTTCTGGGTCTTCTCGTTCATCGTGTTCTTGGTGAAAAATATATCGAACAGCTGCAGAAATGCCTCGTCCTCGTATCGGCCTTTGCCGTTCTGTCCATCCTCGGCGGCGTCGTCGCTGTAAATGGGGCTAAAATCCTCTCCATCGGCGCATTCATGGTCGTCCTCGTCCTGATCCACAACATCGGCGGCTTTGCTCTCGGCTACTTCGCTACGGGCAAACTGGGCCTCGGCAAACGGCAGCAGCATTCGGTAACGCTGGAAGTTGGCATGCAGAACGATGCTCTGGCACTGTCCATTGCCGCTATCTACTTTGCTCCGACCGTCGCTATTCCGGCCGCTGTCGGCGCCGCTGTTCATCAGATCACAGGCTCCCTGCTTGCCGGCATCTTTGCCCGTCATATGGATGCCTATGAAGCAAAGCAGCAGAAACTGGCCGCCGAAGAATCGACAGTTCCCGCAGCTGGACACTAAGACGCTGCGCTGCTGAACAGCCTTTTCAAACACATCTGTATCGTTATAACATACGAAACGCCCTGGCTCTGCTGCAGCAGAACCGGGGCGTTCTTTATTTCATATTATATTATATGTAATTTCAGCCGCTTACATGAGTTTCAGCATGTCATCCAAATTGCCGGCCTTAAAATACGAAAGATCAGGTTTTTCTTTCAGCAGAGCCAGGACATACGCCAGGGCGCTTTCTGCACCGGTAATAAGACCTTTTTCGCCAATGTCGAATTTCGCATTATGGTGATTGGCACCGCTGCCGACTTCGGGGTCCATAATGCCTGTAAAGGCCAGAATGCCCGGATACATGGACAGGTCAAAGGCAAAGGTTTCCGAAGCCATCCAGTGGGTCGTCGGATACAGCGTGTCGGCACCGAGTGTATCGGCAACGGCTTTGCGGGCCAGAGCTGCACAGGTCCGGTCATTCATGGCAACGGGGAAGAACTGTTCTTCCACCATTTCCGACGTGCAGCTATAGTCAGCGCATACGTCGTCGAGGAGTTTATGGAAGGTCTTGCGGAACATGACGCCGTCTTCATCGGAGAAGAAGCGGCACGTACCGGCAAAGGTCATGTCGTCAGGAATAATATTCGGTTCCTGACCGGCCTGAACGGAACCAAAGGAATAGGTCAGGCAGTGATCCGGCGATACGCTGCGCATGCGGATAGACTGAAGAAGCGAAGAAAAGGCCAGGAAGGCGTCGATAGGATTAATGGACAAATCAGGGCGCGATCCATGACCGCCTTTGCCGTTGATTTTGACACGGAAGAAGAAAGCCCCGGACATGACGCCGTCGTCGAGGACAGCCATCTTGCCGGCAGGAACATCCCAGCGGACGTGAGTGCCGTAGCAGGCATCAATATGAACCTGGTGTTCCTGCAAATATTTCAGCAAATGGCCGGCACCGCGTTCGCCAAATTCTTCGGCCTGTTCAAACATGAGGATAACCTTGCCTTCCCATTCGTCTGTATGCTGGGCCAGAATCTTGCCTTCTGCCAGCAGCATGGACATGTGGCCGTCATGGCCGCAGGCATGGGAATAGCCGGCATTTTTGGAGACGACGATTTTGGGCTTGGACAAATTAACCGGGTCTTCTTTAACCGGCAGGGCATCCATATCAGCACGCATGAGCACCGTATAGCCCGGCTTGCCGCTGTCAATGGTGGCCAGAATGCCGCCGCGGGGAACGCGGACACTGGGAATGCCCCATTCCTTCAGTTTTCCTTCTATATAGTCCATAGTCTTAAATTCATGCTGCGACCCTTCCGGATATTCGTGGAAGTAACGGCGCATGGCAATGAGTTCATCTGCTTCCTGCTGAACATATTCTTTAATATTCATAGAAATCCCTCTTTTCAACTTGCATTTTGTAAATCAATTGTATTATAGACCGGTCTTCATAGAGCGTCAATTCCTTTCTAATACATCTGGAAAAGAAATGTTTCACAAAAATATTTGACAAGCCGTCGGGAAATGCCGTACCATTAACGGTAAGATTAGTATTATACTAAATAATAAAGATACCATAAGGGGGATATAATGAAAGAATTATCAAAAAAAATGCCGCTCTTTACGGAGTCCGTCATCCGTCATATGACCCGCATTTCTGACGAATGCGGCGCCATTAACTTATCTCAGGGATTTCCTGATTTCCCGCCGCCAAAGCCGCTTCTCGACCGGCTGGCTCAGGTAGCCTATGAAGGGCCGCACCAGTATGCCGTTACGTGGGGAGCGCAGAACCTGCGCGAAGCCATTGCAGAAAACCGTACAGGACGGCTGGGAATTCCCATCGACCCTAATAAAAACATTGTCGTCACCTGCGGCAGCACGGAAGCTATGATGGCTTCTGTCATGGCTGTCGTCAATCCTGGCGAAAAGGTCATCGTCTTCTCGCCGTTCTATGAAAACTACGGTGCCGATGCCATTTTATCCGGTGCCGATCCCATTTACGTTCCCTTGTATCAGCCAGATTTCCATTTCAATCCTGACGAACTGGAAGCAGCGTTCAAACAGAACCCGAAGGCTATTATTATCTGCAATCCTTCCAATCCTTGCGGCAAAGTATTTACGCGGAAAGAACTGGAATTTATTGCCGACCTGGTCAGAAAATATGACACCTACGTCATTACCGATGAAGTATATGAATACATCCTGTACAAACCGAATGTATACACCTATATTTCCACTTTGCCCGGCATGTTTGAACGGACTATTGCCTGCAACTCCCTGTCCAAGACCTATTCCATTACGGGCTGGCGTCTCGGCTATGTCATTGCTTCGCCGGAAATTATCGACTGCGTCAAGAAAGTGCACGATTTCCTTACTGTCGGCGCAGCCAGTCCCCTGCAGGAAGCAGCTGTCGTAGGCCTGAGATTTCCGCAGAAGTATTACGACGACCTGCAGGAACTGTATACGCGCAAGCGGGATCTGTTCTGCGACGGTCTGACGCGCCTGGGCTTACAGCACACGAAGCCCCAGGGTGCCTACTACGTCCTGATGGATATTTCCGAATTTGGCTGGGACGATGACAATGACTTCTGTGAAACCATGACCCGCAAAGTCGGCGTTGCTGCCGTTCCTGGATCGTCCTTCTTCCGCGAACCGGTCAACAACCTCATTCGCTTCCACTTCGCCAAGAGCGAACCAATGCTGAACGAAGTACTGAACCGCCTGGAAAACTTAAAGAAAATCATGCAGAAATAACATAAAAAAAAGATGTCCCGCCAAAGGACATCTTTTTTTGCGCATATTTATCGGGTTTCTGCCTGTTCTTATGCCAGCAGGCCTTTTTCCTTGATGAACTGAGCCAGCATTTCTGCCGTAACGGTCATCAGTTCCGGACAGGATACGGGACCGCCGTTGGCGGGACTTTTCAATACGCGGCAGTCTGATGAGCCGAAGCGATTCATCCACAACTGATAAAATTCATGAACAGGCCCGTTCATTTCAGGCTTCGTCTTTTCTCCCGGATTCGCCCGGCCGACCAGCAGGCCCAGAATGAGACAGGCGCTGTTCAGGGCACCGCAAATATCTCCTGAGCCGCCAACACCGCCGCCCAGTACGGACATCATGCGGAACATTTCGTCATTCATGTGCAGATCCATCATGTCATTGCTGACTTTGCTCACCGTTTCAGCACAGTTATTGCCTTCCTTCAAATACTGCGCCGCTAATTCCTTAATCGTTTCCATTGTATAGTACCCTCCTATATTCTCATGGTCTATACAGCATTATAGCACACTTTACAGACCTGCGGCGCCATAAGACTTCAGAAAGCAGCATATGCCGCAAACAGTGACTATCGCCGCTATCCATGCCAATTTGTTATCTTGACAAATAGCCGATTCATGATACACTAAGTGCAAGACAATTTCAAATCCTTTTATCCAGAGAGGCGGAGGGACTGGCCCTATGAAGCCCGGCAACCGATAACGGCGGTGCCAATTCCTGCGGAAGCAATTCCGAGAGATAAAGACGACGCATTCCCCTTTTCTCTCTCGGAAAAGGGAATTTTTTTGGACTGAAAAGGGCGTTAGTCTCATTTTATATCTCAGGAGGAATTGCATATGAAAAAAAGTAACCTTATTACTGCATTCGCGGCAGCAGCGCTGCTCGCCGTATCTGTCTTCGCTGCCGGCTGCGGCAGTGATGCCCCTACAGGGGGACGGGAAGTATCCAAAAACACGACGATTACCGTCGGCGCCACACCGGTACCGCATGCGGAAATTCTCAATGAAATCAAACCGCTTCTGACCCAGGAAGGGATTGACCTGAAAGTCGTCGAATTTACGGACTATGTCAAGCCAAACCTGGCCCTGAATGACAAAGAACTGGATGCCAACTTCTTCCAGCACACGCCGTATCTCGATAAATTCAATGCCGAACGGGGCACGAAGCTGAAAGCCATCTGCAAAGTCCATGTAGAACCGATGGGCATTTACTCGCACAAAATCAAGAAGCTCGATGACCTGCAGGACGGTGCCAAAGTCGCTATTCCCAACGATCCGACCAATGGCGGCCGTGCCCTTCTCGTACTGCAGAGTGCCGGTCTCCTGTCCCTGAAAGACGGCGGCACCATTGCTTCGACGATTCAGGATATTACGGAAAACAAGAAAAACCTGCAGTTCGTCGAACTGGAAGCAGCTCAGATTCCCCGCTCCGTCGACGATGTGGACATTGCCCTGATCAACACGAACTTTGGCCTGGAAGCAGGCTTTAATCCGCTGACAGACGCATTATTCCTGGAAGCTAAGGATTCGCCCTATGCAAACGTCCTCGTCGTCCGCGACGGTGATGAAAACCGGCCGGAAATCCAGAAACTCGTGAAAGCCCTGCAGTCGCCGGAAGTGAAAAAATTTATTGAAGAAAAATATAAGGGCGCAATCTTGCCGAGTTTCTAAATACCATATATACTAAGTAGTAACAGGGCGCGCGCAGGCGCGCCTTTAGTATCTCATAAAGGAGTATGAGTCCATGCATACAAATGAATTATTTGCCAAGAAAACGGTATTTTCTTTTGAAGTATTTCCTCCCAAGCGGGATATGCCTTTAGATGTGATATATCCGACTCTGGAAGAGCTGAGCCTTCTTAAGCCTGATTTCATCAGCGTAACCTGCGGTGCCAACGGTCAGGGCGGCAACCGCACCGTAGAAGTCGCCTCGGCTATTAAGCATCAGTATCACTGCGAAACGGCAGCCCACATGCCCTGCATTTATCTGACCGAAGAAGAAGCACTGCACACGCTGGACGAGCTGAAAGCAGCAGGAGTGGAAAACATTCTGGCCCTGCGCGGCGATGAAACGCCTGGCCGGGAACGGGCCCATGTCTTTGAACACGCCAGCGACCTCATTGCCTTTATCAAGAAACACGCACCGGAATTCAACATCATCGGCGCCTGCTATCCCGAAGGCCATACGGAAGCGAAAACCATGGCTGCCGACATCCGCAACCTCAAGACCAAAGTCGACGCCGGTGCAAGCGAACTGATTTCCCAGCTTTTCTTTGACAATACCATGTTTTACCGGTTCCTCGAACGCTGCGAAATCGCCGGCATTGATGTGCCTATTGAAGCTGGCATCATGCCGGTTACCAACAAAAAGCAGATCGAACGGATGGTATCGCTCTGCGGCGCAACGCTGCCGGTTAAATTCCAGCGGGCTATTGCCAAATACGGTGATAACAACGATGCCATGCTGGATATTGGCATTGCCTATGCAGTCGATCAGATTACGGACCTCCTGGCCAACGGCGTAGACGGCATTCACGTCTATACCATGAACAATCCCTACATTGCCAAACGCATTGCCAGCGCAGTCAAGCACTTGCTGTAAACGCAGACAACCCCTTGCAGAATTACTCCTGCAAGGGGTTGTTTCATCTATAGGACTTATATTATTTGGCTTTACTGCCGCCCAGATAGGCTGCTGTAACCTGCGGATTGGCCGCTACATCGGCTGCCTTGCCATGGAGAACGATCCGTCCTGTTTCCATGACGTAGGCATAATCAGCAATCTGCAGCGCTTTCTTGGCGTTTTGTTCGACCAGCAGTACTGTCGTACCGCCTTTATTAATATCCTGAATGACGTCGAAGATTTCCTGTACGACAATAGGCGCCAGGCCCATGGACGGTTCATCCAGAAGCAGCAGTTTAGGACGGGCCATCATCGCCCGGCCAATGGCCAGCATCTGCTGTTCCCCGCCGGACAAGGTGCCGCCGTACTGCTTTTTCCGTTCCAGAAGGCGCGGAAATTTCGCATAGACTTTCTGTATGTCTTCGGCAATGCCTGCCTTGTCACTGCGCTGGTATGCACCTAAATACAGATTATCTTCTACGCTCATATTCTGTAAAATCTGCCGGCCTTCCGGAACCAGAGAGATTCCTTCATGGACGACCTGATAGGATTTTTCATGGCCCAGAGGCTTTCCCTGGAACAGAATCGTTCCTTCTTTCGGCTTAATAATACCCATGATGGTCTTCATAGTCGTAGACTTGCCGGCGCCGTTGGCACCGATCAGGGAAACGATGGCGCCTTCCGGCACAGACAGGCTAATATCCTTCAGGGCCATAATATTGCCATATCCGGCAACGATATGTTGTAACTCAAGCAGCATTATGCATCCTCCTTGCCCAGGTACGCTTCAATAACAGCGGGATTCTGCTGAATTTCCTGCGGCGTTCCTTCGGCCAGTTTCTGACCGAAGTTTACGACCAGGAGCCGGTCACACAGATGCATGACCAGGTTCATGTCATGTTCAATGAGGATGACGCTGACGTGATACGTATCCCGCAGGCCGCGAATGAGATCACTGAGCCCGGCAGTTTCACTGTCATTCATCCCGGCTGCTGGTTCGTCCAGGAGCAGCAGCTTGGGATGGGTCGACATGGCCCGGGCAATTTCCAGCTTGCGCTGTTTGCCATAAGGCAGCGACGAAGCGATACAGTCAGCATCCTTATCAAGGCCGACGAAATGGAGCAGCGCCATGGCTTCGTCGCGGGCCTTGCGTTCTTCTGCCTTCTGAGCCCGCGAATGAAATACACTGGCCAGAATACCGGCATGAAGCTGTGTGTGGCAGCCGACGAGGCAGTTTTCCAGTACGGTCATCTGCGGAAAGAGGCGGATATTCTGGAACGTACGGGCAATGCCGGAAGCCGTAATCTGATGAGGCTTTTTGCCTTCAATGGACTGCCCCTGAAACAGAATATCCCCTTCTGTTACCTGGTACACACCGGTAATCAGGTTAAACAGCGTCGTCTTGCCGGCGCCGTTTGGACCGATAACGCCGTAAATTTCTCCGTCAGCAACGGAAAATGAAATATCAGAAGATGCCGTAACGCCGCCAAAGCGCTTTACGACATGCTGTAATTCCAGTAGCATACTTACTGCACACCGTCCTTCCCTTGACTTTTATGACGCCAGTTGGACAGGCGCTGCATGACATCGTACGATAAAATGCCGTCAGGCCGGAAGGCCATGAGGGCAACGAGCATGATGCCGTACATCATATCGCGGTATTCTGCCAGATCCCGCAGCAGTTCCGGCAAAATCGTCAGGATGACTGCACCCAGCGGCGAGCCCCACATGACATTGCTGCCGCCAAATACGCAGTACAGCAGAGCATCGACGACTTTATGCCACGAAAAATCTGTCGGGCTGATGAAGTTTGCCGTATGGGCAAAGAGCGCACCGGCCAGACCGGCAAAAAATGCACTGAACAGGAAGGACATCATCTTGTAATAGACGACGTTAATACCTGATAATTCAGCTGCATGTTCATCTGCTTTAATGGCTGCAAAGGCTCGGCCAATGCGGGACTGTTCCAGACGGTGCCAGAAGGCCAGAATGACGATGACGACAATGAGCAGGACAATACACATGCTCAGCTGGCCAGCTGTCTGCGTATCCAGTTCCAGGGCGTCAATGAGGCCCAGGTCACTGGCAATATCACCAAGGGACCCGGTCATGGACGGAATGCCCGACAGCCCCAAGGCGCCATTGGTAATCTTTAAATTCAGCGCCAGTACGCGGACGACTTCGCCAAAGCCCAAGGTAGCAATGGCCAGATACATACCGCGCAGCCGCGTCGTCGGAATGCCGACAATAAGGGCTACAGCAGCAGCAACGAGGCCGCCGGCGACGATGGCTGCCGGCATGGGCACGCTGGCCTGCATGGTCAGAATGGCTGACGTATAGGCACCAAAGCTCATGAACCCGGCGTTGCCCAGGGACATCTGGCCTGTGCACAGGGTCATATATACGGACAGGGCCAGAATACAGTTAATGCAGACAAATACAAAGACCTGCAGGACATACCCGTTTAGTATTTCATCCATTATGGTCTGCCCCCTTTTCCCTTTTTGGCAAACAGCCCTTCTGGCCGGAAGAACAGAATGAGGATGATAATGCCGAAGGCAACGGCATCGCGATAAGACGAAGCGCCGTAGGCCACGCTGAATACTTCGGCAATCCCCAGGATAAAGCCGCCGGCCATGGCGCCGCGGACATTGCCCAGGCCGCCCAGAATGAGGACAGCCAGGCCTTTAAAGCCCATGGTCATGCCCATGGTCGGTTCAATAGCATTAAAGGAGAGACCGACCAGTACGCCCGCAGCGGCACCTAGCGCAGAGGCAACCATGACCGTAAAGGTAATGATGCGGCTCGTATTGATGCCAAGCAGACCGGCTGTTTCAATATTTTCTGACGTAGCCTGAATGGCTTTGCCAATCTTCGTCTTTTCCAGCAGCAGCGTCAGAAGAATCATGAGAATAACTGCCGTGCCAAAGCCGACAATCTGAATGGTCGACACTTTAAACAGACCCATGTCCATGAGAGCACCTTCAAACTGCGGCGGAAAGGACTGCGTCTGAGGACCCCAGATTTTCAGGGCCAGGCTTTCCAGAAAGATGGACACGCCAATTGTACTGATAAGCGGTGCCAAGTGAGTAACTTTGCGGCGGCGCAGCGGACGCAGTGCCAGGTATTCCAGCAGGAACCCCAGCACAGCACCGCCGATCATGGCGCCTATAAGAGCCGTAATAATATTGCATCCAGCCTGCGTTACCAGAATCAGGCCGATGAATGCGCCGAACATGAAGATTTCCCCATGAGCCATGTTGATAATATTCAGCACGCCAAATACCAACGTGTACCCAATGGCAATAACTGCATAGGCGCTTCCCAGGTTTAATCCATTTATAAGCTGCTGAAAAAACACGATGCTGTTCCTTTCTAACACGGAAAATCTACAATACGATTACGAAAGCGGCGTCCATTTGCCGTCTTTAATGATGAGGACATCCAGGTCCATAGAAGGATCACGATGATCGTCGAAGGAGAACTTGCCCGTAATGCCGTCATAGTCCTTAATCTGAGCCAGAGTATCGCGGAACTTCTTGCGGTCCGTCGTAGTGCCGGATTTTTCTACGGCTTCATGGATAATGTACATGGCGTCATAGGCCTGTGCAGCGAACTGATCCGGTTCATGGCCATATTTGGCAACGAAAGCTTTGCGGAAGTTCTGCGTTTTTTCACTCTTCCGTTCCGGGTTCCACGGCGTAGCAACCATCGTACCGTCAGCAGCAGCACCGGCCTGTTTGATATATTCCGGGCTGTTAAAGCCGTTGTTGCCGATAATAGGCTGATTCATGCCCATTTCACGGGCTTTCTTGGCAATGAGGGCGCCTTCCTGATACAGGCCGGCAACGGCGATAACATCAGGATTAGCAGCCTGAATCTTCGTCAGCTGTGCCGAGAAGTCCGTATCTTTATCAGCAAAGGTTTCTGTAGCGACGACTTCAATACCGGCATCGGCGAATACTTTCTGGTAAATTTTGCTTTCGCCAACCATCTGGTCGTTATTATTAGAATACAAAATAGCAACTTTCTTAAAGCCCAGTTTCTTCTGTGCCTTTTCTACGGTCTGAGGAATAGCCAGCTTGCCAGGGATGGCGTTACGGAAAATATAATCGCCAATGTTCGTAACATCCGGACCTGTGCCGCCCGTTGTGAAGGAGACGACTTTAGCCTGCTGGGCAATAGGGCCGGCAGCCATGACTTCCCCTGTCGTCATTGGGCCTTCAATAGCCAGAACCTTGTCCTGTTCAATGGCCTTTTTCATGGCATTAATAGCTTCGGTCTTATCCAGTTTCGTATCATAAGTCTTCAAATCAATTTTAACTTTTGTGTTCGGGTCCTTGTTAATTTCTTCAACAGCCAGATCTACACCGTCTTTCATAGCCTGTCCATAAGCAGCACCTGGGCCGGTATAAGCTGTAATAAAACCGATCTTGGCCGATTTGCCATCAGCACCGGCACTGTCCTTACTGCCGCCGCAGCCGGCAAAGGCTGCAGTCATCATAACGGCCAAACCGACCGCTACACAACGGGAAATCCATTTCTTGTTCATACGATTCAACTCTCCTTATCTATTGATACATCTGCGCTGCAGCTTTTCCCAAATAAAAAACGCCCCTGTTTTCTCACAATAGGATCATGAGAAAACAGGGGCGTCATCACGCGGTACCACCCTGCATTATACTCGTTCTGTTCAGTCTGCCTGTAACGGGGCCACCGCTCTTCCTTACTCTGTTCACGAAGAGGACTCGCGAGTGATATATTCAAACGACAGGCTTTATCAGCTCACACCTTCCGCTGACTCTCTGTAAAAAGGGGACTGCGTTTTTTTTGCTCTCGTTCTCCGTCTGTTTATCTGGGTAACTTTATCAACTTTCGCTGCATGCCCTTATTATAGAGACTTTTGCGGACTTGTCAATACGTGTTATTCTAAAAAACACCCTATATTTCATATTTCTATGTCATATTGGAATAATTAAACGTTTAAGGCACATTGTTTCACAAAGTCCTGCAAAAAAAACGTACCCTATCGTATAGATAAGGCACGTTTACATGGTCTTATTATTCTACAATCTGCAGATCCTTGCTCGTATGATTCAATACTTCACAGCCATCTTCGGTGACGATGACCAGGTCTTCAATACGGACGCCTACATCCCCTGGGAGGTAAATACCCGGTTCAATGGAAAATACATACCCTGGCTGAACGGGATTGGTATTTACAGAAGACACATCTTCTCCTTCGTGGTCTTCCAGACCGCAGCAGTGGCCCAGGCGATGGGTGAAATACTTGCCGTATCCCTTGGACGTAATATAATCGCGGGCTGCTGCATCAATATCACAGAACCGCACGCCAGGCTTTACGAGGTCAATGGCCTTTAAATTAGCGGTCCGCACTGTTTCGTATACGTCCCAGGCGTGATCGGATACGGACTGATAAAATACGGTCCGCGTCGTGTCAGAGCAGTAGGACTTGTATTTGCAGCCAATATCGAGGATAACGCTGTCCCCCGGTTTTACCAGGGAATCATCGTTCGCATGATGGGGATCGGCTGCATTGGCGCCATAGGCAACGATGGGGTCAAAGGAATGGCCTTCAGCTCCCAGTTCATCCCATATATCGCCGAGAATTTTGCCCATCTTCTTTTCCGTATAGCCTTTGCCGACGAGGGCAATCATGCGCTGTACGGCAATATCGTTGAGGCGGGACGATTCCCGCATGAGGGCCTGTTCTTCCTTATCTTTGACCATGCGGGCCTGGTCAATAATAGGCGAGCCGTTTACCAGCCCCTTGACAGCGTTTCGTTCCATCAGGCCCAGGACGAAGCGGGCCGGCCAGTTCTTATCAATCCCCAGTATGGCCTCAGGATCCAGGTATTGGCTGACAATGGCAATGCCGTCCTGGTTATCATTGAGCCAGACCAGTTCTGCCCCCAAGTCTTCTGTAATAGGGAACAATTCATTGACAAATAATATTTTTTTCCCGCCCGTCGTAAGATACAGGGCCAAGAGCCGTTCGCCAGGATGAATCCACTTTCCTGTAAGGTAAAAAATAGCGTGCGGATCCGATACGAGCAGCTGGGGAATATGCTGTTCTTCCATGGCAGTGAGTACACGATGCAGTCTTTCTTGATTCATGATAAAACCCTCCTTATGTCCAGTTTATGCAGTATATAAGTTATTCCGTAAATCCTGTTTTCTGAACGAACCGCCTCCACAGGAGCAGGCCCGATACGATGACGACGGCAGCACCGCCGATCATTTCAATTTCATAAACAATATTTTCTTCCACTGTCTTCATAACCGGCGCCAGCGACAGCACTACGCCCAGCAGGACGACTCCCAGTACGACGCGGGCAATGGTCTTGGCCGTTTCATTACTATGCGCCATTTCGAAAGGCCGCACTTCATCAGGCCGGTCCGTACGCAGCCTGATATAGGCGGCAAACAGCATGGCATAGGGGAAGAGGGTCGTCAGTGCCGTCATGGTCACGAGGATGTTGTAAATGGCATCGACCGACGGAATGAGCGACAGAGCCAGAACAAGAACCGTAACGATGCAGGCCTGAAAATATACGGCCCGTTCGGGAATATTCTTCTCATTGACCTTGGTCAGGCTGGCCGGAAAGATACCGGGCTGTACGCTGCCGAACAACATCTTAATCGGCGACGCAATGTACAGAATAATGGCGCCAATAATGGAAAGAGCTATGCCAAAGGCGACGAGCTGAATAAACCAGGTCCCAAACCCAAGGTACGACGAAACAGCTGCCAGGCCGACCAGAATGCCCTGAGACGCCGTAATTTCCGCAGGCGGCACGATCATGGTAATCGCAATGGACCCGAGGACATACAGCCCCGATACGATAGCGGCGGCAATAAAAATAGCCCGCGGAAAATCGCGCTTGGGATTTTCCATTTCCGTTACGAAGTTGGCCGTTACTTCAGCGCCGGCCAGGGCAAAGAGAACAGACGAAATGGCACTGAGTGAATCCATGTTCAGCTTGGGCATGAGAGTCTCTGCAGTATACGTCGAAGCGACGGGATAGGAGCCGAAGAGAACGGCAGCAAAGGCCATGACAACCAGTAGGATGGCCGGAATGGTCGAGCCCAGGGCGCCAACGCGGGTGAAAATTTTGCCAAAGGTCATACCTTTCGTACTGAGTACGGACAGGACCCAGAAAATAACCAGAGACAGGCCCATGACGAACAGCTTGTCATCGGCCAGGGCCGGCTCGTTGATGGCATAGGAAATGTTAATAATTAAGAACGTTAAAAATCCGGTATACCAGAAAATACGGCACGTCCAGTTCAGCCAGGCCACCATGAAGCCGTATTTTTCACCATATGCTTCTTTGACCCATTGAAACAGGCCGCCGTCTTTGGGATACGTCGAGGCCAGTTCGGCACAGATCAGGGCAAAGGGCACGAAAAAGATAAAGGTCGCCAGAATCCAGATCGGAATGGCCCCCAATCCCAGGCCAAAGCTTTCTGCCGTCGATTTGGCAATCCAGCGAATGCCAAACAGAGCAGCTACATCCATAAATACCAAATCCCATAAGCCAATCTTCTTTCCCATTATACATCCCTTTCTTTCTCAAACAAATCAGACACTATACCGTTGCAGTTTAAGTATTCCTTGATTTCGATATTATCATACTAATTTCACTTTGTCTATATTTTATACAGATATACAGTAAAACCAGCGATATTTATTTAGTATAACTGTAATTATAAGTTTCTCTGCAGGCATACGGTCTGCCGCAGTGCCTATTGTGAGGAAACAGGAAGTGTGTTATGATGAAAAAAATACCCAGCAGGAGGACGTTATGGGGGATATTGCCGAAAAGATCCGAAATTTACGAAAACAGAAAAATTTAACCTTAAAAAATCTCAGCGAAATGACAGATTTGTCGATCAGCTTTTTATCGCAAATCGAAAACGGTTCGTCTTCACTGGCCATTACGTCATTAAAGAAAATTGCCGATGCCCTGGACGTGCCGATTACGTATTTCTTCGACGTGCCGCAGCACCATGTGTATGAAACGGATGTTGCCGCTGAGACGCCGTTTCGCCTGGAAGGTTCCAATGCAGAATTCATCCGCCTGAGCGGCGAATTTCCCAACCGCAAGATGGAAGGACTTATTACCATGCTGCCGCCGCACAGCCAGCACGGCGAATCGTTCTGTCATCCTGGCGAAGAATTTATCTATGTCCTGTCCGGAACGCTGACAGTCAACCTGGAAGGCCGGGACTATCATATTCAGGCAGGAAATGTCATGCATTATCCATCATCCCTTCCCCACCACTGGCGCAATGAAACGGCAGAAACAGTCAAATTGCTGTCCGTCGTTACACCGGTCATTTTCTAGGCAAAAAGCCTGTCCTCACGATGCATTCCATGAGGACAGGCTTTTTCTTTTTTTCGCCAGAAGGGCTGACTATTCTTTTAATACGTATCCATAGGCACGAGTACGGCCATCATCATCTTTTTCCAGGTACACACCCTGAATTTCCGACGCAAAGCCGGGCAGTTCATTTAAACTGTCTTCCAGGGCTTTAAAATACTGGACTGCCGTCGGCGACCACCGTTCACCGGGAACGACGCAGAGAATGCCCGGCGGATAAGGCAGGGCCCCTTCCAGGGCAATGCGGCCTTCAATTTCGTCGAGAGGAACGAGCTCGCCTTCGCCGCGAATAAAGGCATACTGGGCATCTTGCGGATTTAAGACGTATTCCGGGAAATACTCCCGGCGGAACAGTTTTTTCTGCAGATCCTTTACGTTCCGGTCTTTATAGAAATCGTGCATTTCCTGGCACAGACGGCGGATGGAATATCCGGCGTACCGGGCAGGATGGGAATTATATACGCCAAGCAGCACTTCCTGCATGGGCACATTATTATCGACAAACCGTTCAAACCGGACGAGCTGAGATGTTAAAAACCGCAGCTTATTCCGGTTTTCTGCCGGCGTAAGCAAAAACAGGATAGAGTTTAAATCACATTTTTCCGGAATGACGCCGTTGCCCCGCAGATACGTGGCCAGAATATTGGCATGAATGCCGAAGTCTTCGTACTCGCCTGTTTCGGCATCAATGCCCGGCGTCGTCAGGAGCAGCTTGCACGGATCGACGCGGTACTGATCGGGGCCGTACCCTTCAAAGGCATGCCACTTGGCGCCAGGTTCAAAGGTAAAGTAGGCAATATCATCGGCCATGGCTTCCGTGTCGCCGTCCTGCCAGGGCTTGCCATGAACCACAGGGGCCACAAAGGGACGAATATACCGGCAGCGCTGGAGAATGCTCTTTCTGGCATCAATGCCCAGCTTGACGCAGTCCCGCCACATTTTGCGGCCTGCATCGCCGGCATGGATCTTGGCGTTGACGGCAATGGTGGCAAACATGGGATAAAAGGGACTGGTCGACGCATTGGCCATGAAAGCATTGTTAAAGGTCTTATGGTTGCAGTACCGTTTCTGGTTGTGAATATGGTTGTCTTTCTTGTGAATCTGCGAAGCCTGGGAAAAACCGGCCTGCTGTTTGTGCACCGACTGCGTGACGAAAATCCCCGGATCGTCTTCGTGCAGATCCAGCAGCAGCGGCGAGCTGTCCTTCAGCATGGGAATGAACTGTTCATACCCGGCCCAGGCCGAATCAAAGAGGATATAGTCGCAGAGATGGCCTATCTTGTCGACGACATAGCGGGCATTGTACAGCGTCCCGTCATACGTATCGAGCTGAATGACAGCCAGGCGGAAAGGCCGCTTGGCCTTTGCTTTTTCCGGATCCCGTTCGGCAGCCAGGTTCCGCAGATACGTTTCGTCAAAACAATGGGCATCGACGCCGCCAATGAAGCCATAGGGATTGCGGGCCGTTTCCAGATACACCGGCGTGGCACCGGCCTGGGTCAGGGCTCCGAGGGTAACGGATTTATGGTTGTTCCGATCATACAGGACGAGGTCGCCTGGCGTCAGCAGGGCGTTCGTAACGACTTTGTTGGACGACGAAGACCCGTTGAGGACAAAGTAGGTCTTATCGGCATGGAATACTTCGGCAGCAAAATCCTGCGCTTCCAGTGCCGGTCCTTCGTGAATGAGCAAATCGCCAAGAGTAACGTCGGCATTGCAAATATCGGACTGAAAGATATGAGGTCCGTAAAAATCATAGAGATAACGTCCAGCCGGATGTTTTTTGAAAAATTCGCCATCCTGATGGCCTGGGCAGTCAAAGGGGTTATTTTTTTCACTTACATATTCGACAAGGTCGGCAAAAAACGGCGGCAGGACAAACTGTTCATAATTGCTGGCCAGCCGTTCTGCTGTGGCAATACAGCGGCTCTTGTTCACCATTTCTTCCGTAATAACGGCATCGACTTTGCCGATGTACTTATGAGGAATCTTTTCTCCGCCCGGCATGATGACGATAATGGGTATTCCAAATCCGGTCGCATCAATTTTATCAATATAGGCAAAATCCTGATCGGACAGTACGGCTACAGCTACATCTGTGAAATCAGTCTGTTCGACCGGCACGATTTCCCGGTCGCTGTCTACAAAGTAATATTGTACATCAAAGCTGTACGCTATCTTCAAGTGTTTCATATCTTTCTCCTTATCCTCTTCCTTTTCTCTGTATGGTAATATATATCGTCATTGTAAAGAATTCCCTTATATATCACAAGACATATAGACATATAAGTAAAATTTAATACTTGT
>NZ_CATWFF010000015.1 GCF_958350005.1 uncultured Megasphaera sp.
GCATATCACTGCTAATTTCTTATTATAGCATAAACAGTGCCGTTATCCTACTATATCACACGTCTTTGCGTCGATTGCATACACCGCAGCCAGTACAGACAGACTTTCTTCCCGTCGTTTTATTCTTGACAGCTATATAAAAAAAATTTACAATGAAAAAGAACCGGTTGACAACTGGTACATTATTTTGCATAATTGTAGGTTTTTGAAGATGATGTAAACAGCACATACTCATACAAAAAAGCCGGACGTGGTTGTTCGGCTTTTTTTAATGAACAGGAGGTGACACAATCAGCAATGTTGGAAATTATTGCAGCAGCAGTCGCCTGCGGCATTATCGGCATTGGCACAGGCTATGTATACCGCAAGAATATAGCGGAAAGCAAAATTGGCCAGGCCGAAGTAGAAGCACAGCGCATTATTACGACGGCCAAGCAGAATGCAGAAGCCCGCAAGAAGGAACTCGTCCTGGAAGGGAAGGAAGAGGTACATAAACTTCGTACCGATGCAGAGCGGGAACATAAAGAACGGCGTAATGAACTGCAGCGTCTGGAACGGCGGCTGCTGCAAAAAGAAGAGCATCTGGACAAAAAATCCGATGCCATGGAGAAAAAGGAAGAGTCTCTGCAGCGGAAGGAAGAAGAAGCGGCCAAGATTCAGGAACAGATCGAAGCCCTGCACGTACAGGAAATGGCTGAGTTAGAACGAATTTCAGGCCTTACGTACGATGAAGCGAAGGAACTGCTTCTCCAGAACGTGCAGACCGAAGTCAAGCACGAAACGGCGCAGATGATCAAGACCCTGGAAGAACAGGCCAAAGAAGAAGCGGAAGGAAAGGCGCGGGAAATTATTTCCACTGCCATTCAGCGCTGCGCTGCCGATCAGGTGGCGGAAACGACCGTGTCTGTTGTATCCCTGCCGAATGATGAAATGAAAGGCCGTATTATTGGCCGTGAAGGCCGGAATATCCGGGCCATTGAAACGCTGACAGGCGTAGATCTGATTATTGATGATACGCCGGAAGCCGTCATTTTGTCATGCTTTGATCCCATTCGCCGTGAAATTGCCCGTATTGCCCTGGAAAAACTGATTGCTGACGGACGGATTCATCCGGCCCGGATCGAAGAAATGGTGGAAAAAGCCCGTAAAGAAGTAAATCAGAAAATCCGTGAAGCCGGCGAACAGGCAACGTATGAAACCGGTGTTCATGGACTTCATCCGGAACTGATCAAGATCCTGGGACGCCTTCGCTACCGCACCAGCTACGGTCAGAACGTGCTGCGCCATTCTGTTGAAGTATCGCAGCTGGCCGGCATTATGGCTGCTGAACTGGGTGTCGATGAAACGCTGGCAAGACGGGCCGGTCTGATTCACGACATTGGGAAAGCGCTGGATCATGAACTGGAAGGAACCCACGTTTCTATTGGTACAGAAGTGGCCAAGAAATACGGTGAATCCAAACTGGTTATAAACTGTATTGCCGCTCACCATGGCGATGAAGAACCGCGCAGCATTGAAGCCGTTCTCGTGTCGGCAGCCGATGCCGTATCGGCAGCCCGGCCGGGGGCACGGCGGGAAACGCTGGAAAACTATTTGAAACGATTGACCAAACTGGAAGAAATTGCAGAATCCTTCGATGGCGTCGAAGACTGCTTTGCTATCCAGGCAGGCCGTGAAATCCGGGTCATGGTAAAACCGGAAAAACTGGAAGAATCGGACTGCGTACTCCTCGTCCATAATATTGTCAAACGGATTGAGGCTGAATTAGAATATCCTGGCCAGATCAAGGTCGTTGTCATTCGGGAAACCCGGATGATAGATTATGCAAAATAAACGGAAATACAACGCCCCTGCACTCCTTCAGTGCAGGGGTACTTTTTTATTTTATTGAGTAATTTCAAAAAAATAAAAAAAAAGCTTGCAAAACTGTGCCTGCCATGGTAGAATACTTTTTGTCGGAACGAGGGAACGAGAGACGTTCTGATAAATATGAAATGGCCCCGTGGTGTAGCGGTTTAACATGTCGCCCTGTCACGGCGAAGATCGTCAGTTCAAATCTGATCGGGGTCGCCATTTTTTTTGCTCAGGTAGCTCAGTCGGTAGAGCAGGGGACTGAAAATCCCCGTGTCGGCGGTTCAATTCCGTCCCTGAGCACCACCAATGCGGAAGTAGCTCAGTGGTAGAGCACCACCTTGCCAAGGTGGGGGTCGCGAGTTCGAGCCTCGTTTTCCGCTCCATATATGGCGGCATAGCCAAGCGGTAAGGCAGAGGTCTGCAAAACCTTCATCCCCAGTTCGATTCTGGGTGCCGCCTCCATATTTTTTCTTTCGTCATGCCGAGGTGGCGGAACTGGCAGACGCAACGGACTTAAAATCCGTCGGATAGAAATATCCGTACCGGTTCGATTCCGGTCCCCGGCACCATTTTGATACAGAGTAGGGAGTTGAGCAGCGGCTCAGCTCTTTTTTTATTCGTTTTTTCGTTGTCAAACCTGTCCTTTTGAAGTATAATAAAAAATGTTACATTGATTAAGGTACAGTTCTGTTTGGATATACTGCGTCGTCTGCAGTTCGTATGGGAATGGCGGCTTTCATGAATGACACATATCAATATAAAGTATCTGATTTTGAAGGGCCATTGGACTTGCTGCTGTACTTGATTGAAAAGAACAAAGTAGATATTTATAATATCCCCATTGCCGATATTGCAGACCAGTTCAATGCCTATGTGGCGCAGCTCGAAGGATTTGACATGGATTATGCCAGCAAATTTTTCGTCATGGCAGCCACACTGCTGCAGATCAAGTCCCGTCTCCTTCTGCCAAAACCGCCGAAACGGGAGGACGAAGAAAACGAAGACGATCTGCAGGACAGGCTGATTCAGCAGCTGGTGGAATATAAGCAGATGAAAGAAGCTTCTTCCGTCATGGCAGATGTGTGGCGGCAGCGCAGTTACATGCTGGGAAGACCGCCTACGCCGCTGCTGCGGGAGATGAAATTCGTCGGCACCATTACCTGGGAAGGACTGTATCGTTCATTCCGGATTCTGTATGAATCATTAGAAGAAAAAGAACCGGAAATCCATATTCACCAGGAACTGTACAGTGTGGAAGAATGCATGCAGCGCGTCGTCTATCTGCTGCGGCAGACAAAGCGCCCTGTTCCGGTTCAGCATGTCTTTTCCCGCAGCCGTTCTAAAATCGAACTGGTCGTTACCTTTCTGGCCGTGCTGGAACTGCTGAAACTCGGACAGTGCCGGACTGTTGCTGAAGGGAATGATGGAAATGCAGTTGCCCTGCAATATACGCCAAGTCGATACGCCTAAGCCGGAAGCGGTGCTGGAAGCCCTGCTGTTCCTCAGCGGCCGGCCTATGGAAGTGGCTGCTGTCTGTGCGCACACAGGCTGGAGCCCGGAACAGACCGAGACGGCAGCGCAGGCTCTGGAAGCCAGTCTTGCCGGTCGGGGAATTATGCTCCTTCGCGTAGCCGGAGGATATCAGCTGGTGACGCGGCCGGAACTGTACGATGCTGTGCAGTGGGTGCAGCCGAAGACGGCCGACCTGTCGCCAACAGCCATGGAAGTACTGGCAATTATTGCGTTTAAGCAGCCCCTTACGCGGGCAGATATAGAAAAACTTCGCGGTGTTTCGTCTGAGCGGATTATTTCATCCCTGATCCAGCAGGGACTTATTGTCGAGCTGGGACGGCGTGACACGCCGGGACGGCCGATTATATACGGCACATCCCCGTATTTTCTGGAATGTATGGGCATGGATTCACTGGACGATCTGGCCGGCCGCATACCGTCCTCCCTGACAGAAGAGGAGGCAGATGAGCTGGAAGTGCGTGCCCCAGAGGACAGCATACAGGAGGTAACCGATGGAAAGGCTACAGAAGGTCATGAGTAACTGCGGCGTAGCATCGCGCCGCGCATCTGAACAAATGATAGCAGACGGCCGGGTTCGCGTAAATGGCGTCATCGTGCGGGAACAGGGCGTGAAAGTGGACCCTGATAAGGACATTATTCTGGTCGACGGAAAGCGGCTGGAACGACAGGCCAAGCATTACTATTTATTCAACAAGCCCAAAGGCGTCGTCACGACCTGCAATGATGAACGGGGACGGCAGACGGTCATGGATTATTTCAAAAAAGAAAAAGACCGCATCTATGCCGTAGGGCGGCTCGATCAGAATACAGAAGGCCTGCTGCTCATGACCAATGACGGAGAACTGGCCAATATTCTCATGCATCCCAGCAAGATGGTCGATAAGACCTATGAAGTCAAAGTAAAAGGCCGCATTGCCGATTCGGTTCTGCAGCACCTGGCTGACGGCGTCGAACTGTCAGACGGCATGACGGCTCCGGCTGACGTATACTATCTGGATTTTGACGGCCGCACAGGGCTGACGACGGTGGAAATTACGATTCATGAAGGCCGCAACCGTCAGGTTCGGCGCATGTTTGAATATTTTGGCTTTCAGGTACATAACCTGCGCCGCGTTCAGTATGCCTTTCTGACCTTATCCGGTGTCAAGCGCGGCTCGTACCGCAGCCTGACTGACGAAGAAGTAGCGGAACTGTATAAATATAAGTAAAAGAGAGCAGAGTTACAGGGTATGAGACATGTAATTGTGGTCGGTGCCGGTGCCGCCGGCATCATGGCGGCGCTGGCTGCTGCCGAAGGCGGCGCTGCTGTGCGGCTTCTGGAAAAAAATAATATTGTCGGCAAGAAGATGGGCATTACCGGCAAAGGCCGGTGTAATCTGACCAATGCCTGTACTATGGATGAGTGTATTGCCCATACGCCGGGCAATGGCCGCTTTCTGTTCAGTGCATATCAGCAGTTTTCCAATGAAGATCTGCTGACCCGCCTTCACCAATGGGGGCTGGAAACGAAAGTCGAACGGGGCGGCCGCGTATTTCCGCAGTCTGACAGTGCCGTAGAAGTGCGGAAGCTGCTGTATCAGCGGCTGCGCCATGCCGGCGTAACCATACAGCTCGAAGATGCCGTTCAGGATATACGGGCCTGGGACGGCCGTGTTTCGGTCCGGTCCGCGTCTGGTATCTACGAAGGCGACGCCTGTATTATCACGACAGGAGGCATGTCCTATCCTGTTACGGGATCTACCGGTGACGGCTATGGCTTTGCCCGGGCTCTGGGACATACGGTGACGGACCTCAGGCCGTCGCTCATTCCCTTTACGACGGCTGAGGCCTGGCCTCACGCTCTGTCAGGATTGTCGCTGCGCAATGTAGAGGCATCGCTGTGGAAGCGGGGAAAGAAACTGGCCTCGCACTTTGGTGAAATGCTGTTCACCCACTTTGGCGTTTCCGGGCCGATTATTCTCATGCTCAGTACGGCAGCAGCCCATAAGAAGCAGTGCACATATCCGCTGCAGCTGCGCATCAACCTGAAGCCGGCCCTGTCGCCGGAAACGCTGGATCAGCGGATACAGCGGGATTTTCAGAAGTACATCCGCAAAGAAGTGGAAAATGCCATGAAAGATCTGCTGCCGCAGCGCCTCATTCCGGTAGTCCTGGAACAGGCCGGCATCGACTGCCGCCTTCCGGCCCATCAGGTGTCGCGGGAACAGCGGCACGATCTGGTCACGGTGCTGCAGGCCCTGACTCTTACGATTACGGGGACCCGCCCCATAGAAGAAGCCATTGTCACTGCCGGCGGCGTCAGCATCCGGGAAGTGAATCCGAAGACCATGGAATCCAGGAAGACGGCGGGAATTTATTTTGCCGGTGAAGTTCTGGATATCGATGCCTTTACAGGAGGATATAACTTGCAGGCCGCCTTTTCGACCGGATATGCAGCCGGCACGGCGGCAGCGCAGGAGGAAATGCCATGAGAAAACTAACAGTTGCCATCGACGGTCCTGCCGGCGCCGGAAAAAGCAGTGCCGCCAGGCTCGTTGCCGGCAGGTTGCAGTATTTATATATTGATACAGGCGCTATGTACCGGGCCTTTACGTGGGCTATGATACGCAAAAAGGTCGATATTCATGACAGCCAGGCCGTGCAGACCCTGGCCGATACCATAGATATTCGCCTGGAACCGCTGGCCGATCAGTGCCGCGTCTTCGTCAATAACCAGGAAGTAACGGAAGCAATTCGCACAAAAAATATATCTTCTTGCGTATCTTCCGTTGCAGCTCTTGCAGTAGTACGGGAAAAACTGGTACAATTACAGAGGACCATGGCCGAAGAGGGCGGTGTCATTCTGGATGGCCGCGATATTGGCACAGTCGTACTGCCCAATGCAGATGTCAAAATCTTTCTTACTGCATCTGTAGCATCCCGGGCCAAAAGGCGGTTCCTGGAAATGCAGGCCAAAGGCAGTACAGATACGCTGGACGATATTGCCCGCAGCATTGCTGCCCGCGATGACATGGATTCCCATCGCGCCGTATCGCCCCTGCGCCGTGCAGACGACGCCATTTTACTCGATAACAGCGAATTAAATCTGGAACAGACAGCCGATGCCATTATGGATTTAATTCTGAAAAAAGGGCGATGAAGATGAAACAGTTCTGGTATGGCCTGATTCGGCGAATATTCAACTTCGTGACCTATACACTCATCGGCTTGCAGGTCGTCGGCGAAGAACATATTCCCCAAAAGGGGCCCTTTATTGTCGTGTGCAATCATGCCAGCTATTTTGATCCGCCTTTGCTGGGGACGGCAATGCGGCATCATTTGATTCACTTTATGGCCAAGGAGGAATTATTCCGCAATCCCATTATGAACTGGTTTCTGCGGTATATGAACACCTTTCCCGTCCGTCGGGGCACCATTGACCGGCGGGCTGTCATTGAGTCTTTCCGGGTCCTGAAAAAAGGGGAAGTCCTCGGTATTTTCCCGGAAGGAACCAGCAAGTATCAGGGGACGCTGGGCAAGTTTCATGACGGATTTGCCGGCATTGCCATTAAGGCCGGCGTGCCCGTTCTGCCGGCAGCCGTAATTCATTCCCGATCCCTGCCGAAGAAGACCGGTCCCGTCAAGATCATTTTCAGTGAGCCCGTTATGCCGCCGCCAGATCCCAATGCCGGCAAAGAACAGGTCCGCAGTTTTTCGGAACAGATCAGGGACATTGTCTTATCTATGCTAAATTCGCATAAAGGAGATCGCTCATGAAAGTGACCATCGCTGATTCCTGTGGATTTTGTTATGGTGTGCGCCGGGCCGTGGACATGGCCCTGCAGGCCAGTCCAGGGACCAGGACCCTGGGGCCCATCATTCACAATCCCCAGGTCGTAGCGCGTTTAGCCGCACAGGGAGTGGCCCCGGCCGCTTCCCTGGAAGAGATTCCCGATGGTTCGACGATTCTGATTCGCTCTCATGGCGTAGGACCGGACATTTATGAAACAGTAGCCCGGCGGGGCATGACAGTCGTAGATGCGACGTGTCCTCATGTCAAAAAAGCACAGCAAGATGCGAAAAATATCGTTGAATCGGGAAAAAATTTGGTTATTATAGGCGAAAAAGCCCATCCTGAAGTAATTAGTATTTCCCAATGGGGGGCAAATCGTGCTATTATAATAGATAGGGAATGTGAAGCAGAGAACCTTCCCTTCTTTGATACACTGGGAGTCGTCGTGCAGACGACGTTCTCTCAAGAGCAATTCAAGCGCATTGCCGCCATTCTGGAGCAGAAGGCGGCTCATCTGGACGTGCATATGACCATATGCGCGGCGACGCAGCAGCGTCAGCAGGCAGCCATTTCCCTGGCGTCTTCCGTCGATGCCATGATCGTCGTCGGCGGCAGAAACAGCGCCAATACAGGCAGGCTCGCCCAGGTATGCAGTGAACAGGGTTGCCCTACATACCACGTAGAAACAGCAGCTGAATTAGATACGGCAGCGTTTCGTGGTATGAATCATATAGGCATTACAGCCGGTGCTTCCACACCGGATTGGATAATACAGGAGGTTGTTGAGATTATGGAAAATTTGCAAGCTGAAGGCACAGAAGTAATGAGTGAAGAATTGTTGGACAAGTATGACTATGAAGAAAATCCAAAGAAAGGTGACGTGGTCAAAGGCACGGTTATTTCTGTGAATGATGATGCTGCCTATGTTTCCATCGGTACGAAAGCAGAAGCTATTCTGCCGAAAAAGGAAATGGCTGTTCCCGCTCCGGAAAAAGCCAGTGATTTTGTTAAAGTCGGCGATGAACTGACAGTAGAAATTGCCAACAATATTAAAGAAGAAGGCGCTATTGTCGTATCCCTCGTCAAGATGAAGAAAGTCGAAGACTGGAAAGAAGTCCGCGAAGCATTTGAAAACGACCAGCTCGTTGAATGCGTCGGCAAAGAAACGAACAAAGCAGGTCTCGTCGTTTCCATTAAATCCCTGCGCGGCTTTATTCCCCTTTCCCAGGGCGACGTTAAATTCGTTAAATCCCTGGATTACCTCGTTGGCCAGACCTTCAAGGTTAAAGTCATCGACATTGACGAACATAAAAACCGTCTGGTTCTGTCCCGTAAAGCCGTTCTGGAAGAAGAACTGAAAGCAAAACGGGAAGAAGCTCTTAAAAATATTGCAGAAGGCGCTGTCCTGGAAGGCACTGTCGTCAAGATTATGCCGTACGGCGCATTCATCGATCTGGGCGGCGTAGAAGGACTGCTCCATATTTCCGATATTTCCTGGAAACGCGTAAGCTCTGTCGATGCAGTTCTCCAGCCCGGTGAAAAGCTGCAGGTTCTGGTACAGAAATTCGATCAGGAACGGAATCGTATTTCCCTGTCCCTGAAAGCACTGCAGAAGAATCCGTGGATTGCAGCTATCGAAAAATTCGAAGTCGGCGATATCGTAAAAGGGGAAGTTAAAAAACTGCTGCCCTTCGGTGCTATTCTGGCTATTGATCCGGAACTGCAGGGCCTTCTCCACGTATCGGAACTGACGGAAAAACGCGGTGCTGCCGTAAAAGACTTGGTCAATATCGGCGACGTTATGAACGTTAAGATCATCGGCATTGATACGGACAAAAAGAAGATCTCCTTGAGTGTCCTGGCTATTCAAAAAGATGAAGAAGAACAGGAAGTACGCAATTACCTGGACAATGCAAACCAGGATAAAGCGGAAAATACCATCGGGGACGCTGTAGAAGAAAACTAATTTTTGAAAACGAGGATAGCCGGTCTGTACCGGTTATCCTTTTTTCATATCAGAAAGGAATCAGGGAGCTATGTATAAACCCTTAGTAGCCGTCGTCGGCAGGCCGAACGTCGGCAAATCGACACTGTTTAATGCCATCGTTAAAAAGCGCATTTCCATTGTCGAAGACATACCAGGCGTTACACGGGACCGCATTTACTTCGACGCCGAGTGGCTGAATCAGGAATTTACCCTTATCGATACAGGGGGCATTGAGTTTGTCGACTCAGACAACCACATTTTCACGAGCATGCGCTATCAGGCGGAACTGGCCATTCGCGAAGCAGACGTCATCATCTACGTCGTTGACGGCAAAGCCGGCATTCAGCCTCAGGATGAAGAAATCAGCCATATTCTCCGCTCCTGCGGCAAGCCTGTCGTCCTGGCAGTCAATAAAATCGACAGCGTAGAACAGGAAGTCAATATTTATGAATTTTATAACCTGGGCCTGGGCGATCCCATTGGCGTTTCGGCAGTCAACCTCATGAATCTGGGCGATTTGCTGGATGAAGTACTCAAGCATATCAAGGCGGCGCCAGTGGAAGAAGACGATGAAGATACGATTCACATTGCCCTCGTCGGCCGGCCTAATGTGGGAAAATCATCGATGACCAATGCGCTCCTGGGGCAGGACCGGGTTATTGTCAGCAATATACCTGGCACGACCCGCGACTCCATTGATACGCACTGGGAGTATAACGGCTCCAGGTTTGTCCTCATCGATACGGCAGGCATGCGCCGCAAGGGGAAAATCGACATTCCTGTCGAACGGTACAGCGTCGTCCGGGCCCTGCGGGCTGTGGACCGTTCCGATGTGTCCGTTCTGGTGCTGGATGCCGTCGACGGCGTAACCGAGCAGGATAAAAAAATTGCCGGCTATGTGCATGAAGCCGGCAAGGGCTGCATTATTGTTGTCAATAAATGGGATCTCATTGAAAAAGACAGCAAGACAAGCCAGAAATTTGAAGAAGATATTCGCCGCGAACTGGCATTTCTGCAGTATGCGCCTATTCTGTTTGCGTCGGCCCTGACCAAACAGCGCATAAACCGGCTGGCCGATATGGTCAAGTTTGTCTCCGAACAGCAGCACATGCGCGTATCGACGAGCGTGCTGAATGAGCTCATTGAAGACGCACAGCTGACCAATCCGCCGCCGTCGAAAGGCGGAAAGCTCCTTAAAATTTACTACATGACCCAGGCTTCGGTACAGCCGCCGACGTTTATTCTCTTCGTAAATGATCCGCAGATTATGCACTTCTCCTATTTGCGGTTCCTGGAAAACCGGCTTCGTGAAACCTTTGGCTTTGAAGGCACGCCGATCCGCCTGATTCTGCGGGGAAAAAAGGACGGTGATATGCGGTGATTACCAGCATACTGTGTCTCATCCTGGCCTACCTGGCCGGTTCCTTCCCCAGCGGTCTGGTCATTGGCAGAGCTATCTATCATACGGATTTGCGGGAATATGGCAGCCATAATACAGGTGCTACCAATGCGTACCGCGTCTTTGGCCCTGCCGGCGGCCTGGCCGTGCTCGTACTGGATGCGGCTAAGGGCATGCTGGGCGTGTACCTGGGCCAGCTGGCTGCAGCCAGTCTTGCCTGGCCGCCGGAGCAGCAGGTCTATCTCATGGTAGCTGGCGGCTGCCTGGCTATTATTGGCCATTCGTGCTCAATTTTTCTGAAATTCAAAGGCGGTAAGGGTGTAGCGACCGGTCTGGGAATTATTCTGTTCCTGGCGCCATGGGAAACGCTCATCGTCTTTGCCGGCTGGTGCCTTATCGTTGCCGTTACGCGCATTGTGTCTCTCGGCTCCATCGTAGGTGCTGTTGCCGTGCCCATCCTCATGTATGTCTTCGGCGAACCGCTGCCGGTACTGCTCTTTGGCATTATTGCCGCCGTACTCGTAGTCGTGCGGCATAAGGATAACATTATCCGCCTCCTGCAGGGGAAGGAACTGAAAGTGGAACGAATCCATAAAAAATAAGGATTGCGATGTACTAAAAAACGTGTATAATTAACTATGTACGGGTAGGTGTTGATGTGAGAATCATAGCTGGAAGCGCAAAAGGCAGAACATTGAAATCACCGAAAGGGATGCTGACCAGGCCTACGCTGGACCGGACGCGGGAAAGCCTGTTCAATATCCTGGCCAACGGCAGTCTGGCCGGCGCCAATGTACTGGATATTTTTGCCGGTACAGGGGCACTGGGGCTGGAAGCATTGAGCCGCGGCGCGGCGCACTGTGTATTCATTGATCACTATACGCAGGCGCTGATCCGGGAAAATGCAGAAGCCTGCGGCTTTGGCAAGTGCTGTGAAATCTTTCGCCTTAATGTGGAACGGGCCCTGGCCCGCCTGAAAGGACGGCAGTTTCAGTATATCTTCGCAGACCCGCCGTATAATAAAAATTTGGTGAATAATACAATCGCGTTGGTGTGTCAATACGATTTGCTGTCTCCTGACGGTCTGCTCCTCATGGAGCACAGTAGGAATGAAGCCATAGACCCGAGCCCGTTGTATGAGGTCATCAGAGAAAAATCCTATGGAAAAGATACGCGCATTACCTTTATTCGCGTATGTCAGGGAGGAATTGAATCGTGCGAATCGGAATTTGCCCGGGCAGCTTTGACCCGGTGACGAATGGACACATTGATATTTTTGAACGCGGCAGCCGGTTAGTAGACAAACTGATTATTGCTGTATTTGAAAATCCGTCGAAAAAACCACTGTTTTCAATGGAAGAACGGGAAACGATGCTGAGAGAAACGACCAAGCATATTCCCAATATTGAAGTCGTCAGCTTCGATGGCCTGCTCAATCAGTATGCTGTTGAACACGGCGCGACCATCATTATTCGGGGCCTGCGGGCGCTCAGCGATTTTGAATACGAATTCCAGCGGGCTCTGCTCATGAAAAAAGTAGAACCTGATATTGAAACGGTTTTTATCATGACCAATACGCAGTATTCGTATATCAGCTCTACAGGAATCCGGGAGCTGGCCTGCTTTGGCGGCAAGCTGGATGATCTGGTTCCGGCTTATGTAGAACAGCGGCTGAAAGAAAAGTTTAAAGACAAATATCAGGCATAGGGGGGAAATGAGATGAATTCAGATAAGTTATTGGAAGATTTGGAAAGCCTCGTAATGAATGCATCGAAAGTGCCGTTTACGAATAAAAAAATGGTAGAAGAAGAGGAACTGCTTCAGATTGTAGACGACTTGAAAGCATCTATGCCGTCCGAACTGGAACAATCCAAGAAAGTCCTGGCTGAACGGGATAAGATCATTGCCGACGCCCAGCATCATGCTGACAGCATGGTAGCCCAGGCAAAAGATTATATTGCCAAGCTGACCGAAGAAAGCGAACTCGTGCGGCAGGCCCAGGAACATGCTAATCAGATCATTCTGAATGCCAATCAGTCTTCAGAAGAACTGAAGAGCAGTTCCATTACGTATGCCGGCGACGTACTGAAATACGTCGAATCGACGCTGGAAAAAACCTTGTCCAGTATTAAGCAGAACCGGGACAGCCTGCTTCAGTCCAATCGGCAGGACGGGAATAAACAATAAGACGGAAAAAGACAATTTACGTGCAATATCCGGCAGGGTATTGCACGTATTTCAGTTCATGGCAGTCATTTCAGGAGAAAGGGCGTGAACCTAGCGTATGGAAGACATGAAGTCCATTACGTCCAGAGACAATCAGTGGGTCAAGCTGGCGTGCTCGCTGAAGCAGAAAAAAGGCCGCCAGTCACAGCGGCGTGTATTGGTAGAAGGAATTCGCATCGTCGCCGATGCGGCAGAACAGGGCATCTGCGATGCCGTCTGTTTTGTAGCCCCTAAAGGAAGAGAGAACAGCCGCTTTCCCTGGCTGTATGAACGGGGCCTGGCCCTGGGCTGGACCTTCTTCTCCGTTACGGACAGCGTATACGATAAACTGGCTGATACGCGGTCGCCTCAGGGTATTGCCGCCATGGTGCCTTTTTTTACGTATACCATGGAAACCCTGCCGGACATAGGAGCGGAAAAAGCCGTACTGTATTTGCGGTCTGTTCAGGACCCTGGCAACCTGGGTACCATTATCCGCACCGCAGCAGCTGCGGATGGAGGCCTTATTCTGCTCAGTGAAGACAGTGTAGACGTATATAATGATAAGACCATTCGCAGCGCCATGGGCGCTATTTTTAAGATACCTCTGGTACAGCATGTGACTGACGAACAGCTGGCCCGCTTCTGTGCCGACCAGCACCGACATCTCTATGGAACGGCAGCGAGCGGCTCCGTTTCCTATGCCAGCGCTAATTACGCACAGCCCGTCGTTTTGGCCTTCGGCAACGAAGGTAATGGCCTGGACGATGCCTTTCTGTCCCGCTGTGATGACGTCGTGACCATTCCCATGCGCAGCAATACAGAATCCCTCAACCTGTCCATGGCTGTGGGCATCGTCCTGTATAAAGCCTGGGAATCTCGGAATTTTAAGGAGTAACCTTATGGAAACAAAAGAGCATATTCTGCAGCAGGTCCGCGACGGCGTGCTGACCGTAGAAGAAGGAATGGAGGCTCTGAAGCAGGCAGAAACAGACGTCCTGGACCTGGGCTTTGCCAAGCTGGACCTGCAGCGTCAGCGGCGGTGCGGCTTTCCGGAAGTTGTGTACTGTGCCGGTAAGACTGTAGACCAGTCGGTGCAGATTTTACGGCTCCTCATGAAGCAGTATGACAACGTCATCGGCACGCGGGCTGATAAAGCCGTATACGAACGGCTGGCCCGGGAAAATCCGGCTGTTCAGTATGATGACCTGGCCCGCATGGTCTATCAGCATGCTGACAAGACCGTCGTCAATGGTGACCGCGTCATTGCTGTCATTACAGCCGGTACCAGCGATATTCCCATTGCCGAAGAAGCGGCGCTGACGGCGGAAATCATGGGCAATGCGGTGACCCGCATTTACGACGTCGGCGTAGCCGGACTGCACCGCCTCCTGGCGCGCAGTGAAGAAATCCGGAAAGCCAACGTCTGCGTCGTCGTTGCCGGCATGGAAGGGGCCCTGGCCAGCGTTGTCGGCGGCCTCGTGGACAAACCGGTCATTGCCGTGCCGACCAGCATTGGCTACGGCGCCAATTTTCACGGCCTGTCGGCGCTGCTGGCCATGCTGAACAGCTGTGCCGCCGGCGTCGCCGTCGTCAACATTGACAATGGCTTCGGCGCCGGACGCATGGCCGATACGATCAACCGGCTGAGGTGATACGAATGGAAGAATTATGGCAAATTGAAGCCAATATTGATGACATGAATCCGCAGATTATGGAATACCTGTTCAGCCGTCTTCTGGAGTTTGGCGTCAACGACGTATGGGCCATGCCCATGATGATGAAAAAATGCCGCATGGCCTCCATGGTCTGCGTTTTGTGTCAGAAGGAACAGATCGACGGCGTCCTGGACATTCTGTTTGCTGAAACGACATCTATTGGCGCCCGGTATTTCCCGGTACAGCGTCGTATTTGCGAGCGGACCATCCAGTCCGTTCGGATTGACGGCGAAGACATTCACTGCAAAATAAGCTCCTACGGCGGCAAGGTGACAAACATTTCCGCAGAATATGACGACTGCCGCCGGGCTGCGGCCAGGACGAAGCGGCCCGTCAAAGAATGGCAGAGACTAGCAAAGGAAGAGGCATATCGAAGGTATGGACATCCGATTACAACAGGCGATTGAACGCATAAAACACAACCTCACTGACGGCGGCCTGCGCTGCATCCGGGAAAAGGCGATTAATTACGGCTATCAGCTCGTATGCGCCCAGGGAGACGCAACGGCGACAGTCAATATTTATTACGGGAAAAAAGGGCTGTCTGTCGTCGTCCAGGGAAAAGACGGCGCTGTAAAGCAGAAGGCTGCCGCATTGGCTGCCGGAACGAAAGCCGTAGCAGCCAGTCCGGGAAAAAAGATTTCCTCACCCGTACAGACAGAAGAAGACCAGATTCGGCCTGACGGCATAACTGCCTGGATGGGCTGCGATGAGTCGGGAAAAGGCGATGTTTTCGGCCCCCTGGCCGGGGCTGCCTGCCTCCTTCATACCGATGAAGAACAGGAACTGCGCAGTCTTGGCGTCTGTGACAGCAAGGCCCTGACTGATTCGGTCATTGCCGACCTGGCGGCGCAGATCAAAAAACGCCTCGGCAGCCGCTGTATTACGACGGTGTACATGCCGGAAGAATACAATGCGCGTTATGAGGCCCTGAAACAGCAGAAGAAAAACCTGAATCATCTCCTGGGCGGCCTCCATGGGTATAACATCCGCACGCTATTGTCAAAACACGAATGTCCATGTATAATAGTCGATAAGTTCGGAAAACCGGAGTACGTCTTAAACGAACTGGGTAATGTCCCGGCATCGCATCAGGTCATACAGGTGCCGCGGGGCGAACGGGATACGGCAGTAGCAGCCGCTTCCATCCTGGCCCGGCAGGCCTTTGTAGACGGCATGGCGGCGCTGGAATCCCGGTACGGCATGTCCTTTCCCAAAGGGGCCTATCTGGGCGTGGCCGCGGCGATTCGGCAGTTCCGCAGTCACTTCGGCGACGCAGAACTGCGCGGTGCAGGCAAGCTGAACTTTAAAAATTTTGATTTTTTGCGGGGATGACGAGATGAACAGAGTAATTATCAATGCCGATGATTTCGGAATCCATACAGAAGTGAACCAGGGAATTATAGAAGGATTTCAGCACGGCGTGCTGACCAGCACGTCACTCCTGGCGTCGGGTCCGGCCTTTGAAGAAGCTGTGGCCCTGGCCAAAGCCTGTCCCAAACTGGGCATAGGCATTCATTTATGCCTTGTCGGCAGCCTGCCGACGGTCCTGTCGCCCAGAGAAGTGCCGACTTTGGTCAATGCCGACGGTCTCGTGCCGGAAAGTTATGCTGAATTCATGAAAAAAGCCTGGACCGGCAAGATCGATTACGGTCAGGTCTATGATGAACTGGACGCGCAGATCGAAAAAATCATGGCCACAGGCCTGGCCATTACCCATATTGACAGCCACCAGCACCTGCACATGCTGCCGCAGATATGGCGCATTGTACAGGTCCTGATGAAGAAGTACCGTCTCCACCGCCTGCGCGTTCCCAGGGAAGCCTATACGTTCAAAGTCATGACGGCCAGTCCTGTCCGCCTTCTCGGCCGGGACGGACTGACGTACCTGGCGAAGAAAGTCATACCTGACGTGAAGCGCCTCCATTTTACGGCGACTGATTATTTCTGGGGCATGATTGACGGCGGCCATATGACGACGGCCAATCTGGCCTATATCCTGCGGAACCTGCCTTTCGGCGTCCATGAAATCATGATGCATCCCGGCCGCAGTACGGCTGTGCTGGCCCGGCAGTTTTCCTGGGGCTATCACTGGGAAGAAGAGCTGCAGGCCCTGGTATCTCCGGAAATACGCCAGCTGGCAGAGAAAAAGCAAATCGAGTTTATCAACTACGGCCAGCTTCCGTAAAACTGACCGGCAATAGGGAGTGAAGAATGTTGAATATTTTAGTAACTGGCGGCGCCGGATTTATCGGCTCTCATCTCGTAGACGCCCTCATAGACGGCGGCCATACGGTGACAGTTGTCGACAACCTCAGTACGGGAAACAGGGCGTACGTCCATAAACAGGCCGCCTTTTATGAGCTGGATATCCGCCATGCCCGGGAACTGGAAGACGTATTTGCCCGGTCATCCTTTGACATCGTATTCCATGAAGCGGCACAGACTCTGGTTCCCTATTCCATGGAACACCCGAAAGAAGATGCAGATCTCAATATTATGGGCCTGCTCAATGTTCTGGAACTGTGCCGGAAATACGCCGTAAAGAAAATCATCTTTTCCTCATCTGCTGCCGTATACGGCGACAACGACAGCGTGCCTATTGCCGAAGACACGCTCCTTCGGCCGACGTCATTTTACGGACTGACCAAGATGACGGCAGAAAAATATATTCAAATGTATCATGATGTATTTGGCCTGCCCTATGCCATTCTCCGCTATTCCAACGTCTATGGCGAACGGCAGGGAAGCCATGGCGAAGGCGGCGTCGTATACGTATTTTCCAAAGCCCTGGCCCGGGGCATGGCCATGACGATCTTCGGCGACGGCGAGCAGACCCGCGACTTTGTCTACGTAAAAGATGTCGTACAGGCCAATATCGCCGCCATGGGCAGCCAGATTCCGTCTGATATATACAACATCAGCACCAATATTGAAACGACTGTCAATGCCCTGAAAGAGATTCTGGTATATTTTTCACAGCTCTCTGCCGTCGTTTCGTACGCCGATGCCCGTCCCGGCGATATTTACCGGTCGGCCCTGAACAATGACAAGGCCAGGCAGGTTCTCCAGTGGCGGCCGAAGACGAAGTTCATCGAAGGGCTGCGGGCGACGCTGGATTATTTTTCAGAGGAGGAAAGCCAATGAAAGAGGAGCACAATTACAGATTTTTCTTAGTCCGCGAAGACATCCTGCCGGAAGCGATTAAAAAGACCATTAAAGTAAAGGAACTGCTGAAGCTGCAGAAAAAACGGACTATTAACGATGCCGTCCGCTCTATGGACCTCAGCCGCAGCGCCTATTATAAATATAAAGACTACGTCTTTCCATTTCACGATGTGACGCAGGGAAAAATCGTCACCATTTCCCTGATGATTCTGGACAAACGGGGGGAATTGTCGCAGGTACTGAGCACCATTGCCAACAGCAACGGCAGCATCCTGACGATTAACCAGGGGATTCCCCTGCAGGGCATTGCCGACGTCAGCATTTCCATTGAAACGAAGGAAATGACGACGCCCGTCGATGACCTGATTAAGGCGCTGGAAAAACTGTCTGGCGTTCATAAAGTGGAAATTATCGGTCAGGCGTAAAATCTATTATACGAAGGGGAATGAACATGAAACAGGTATCTATTGCGTTATTAGGTTGCGGTACAGTAGGGAAAGGCGTTATCGACTTATTGGCCATGAACGGCCCGATTATTGAAGAACAGCTGGATACGAAAATTCATATCAAGCGCGTTCTCGTTCGTGATGTACAGAAATATGCACAAATCGGCTTGCCTGCAGAAATTGAACTGACAGACAAGTTTTCCGATATTATTGACGACGATGAAATTGAAATCGTCGTAGAAGTCATGGGCAGCGCCGATTTTGCCAAGGGCTGCATTGAACAGTGCTTTAAGAAGGGAAAAAACGTGGTCAGTGCCAATAAGGATCTCATTGCCGATTACGGTATTCCCCTGCTGAAGCTGTCAAAACAGCACAACGTGGACTTTCAGTTTGAAGCCAGCGTAGCCGGCGGCATTCCCATTGTACGGACCATGTACTCGTCGTTCAACAGCAATACGATCGAAGAAATTATCGGCATTATGAACGGCACGACCAACTACATCCTGTCGAATATGACCGAAACGGGCATGTCCTATGAAAAGGCTCTGAAAGAAGCACAGGAAAAGGGCTATGCCGAAGCCGATCCGACCAATGACGTCAGCGGCTATGATGCAGCCCGCAAGATTGCCATTCTGGCCACTTTGGGCTTCCATTCTGCCGTTACCTTCAACGACGTACACGTCGAAGGCATTGAATCCATTTCCCAGGAAGACATTCAGCATGCCAGGGAAATGGGCTATGTCATCAAGCTGCTGGCCATTGCCCGCCAGGATAAAGACGGCATTTCCCTCAATGTTCATCCCAGCTTCATCCGCAAGGGCCATCCGCTGGCCAATGTGGGCGGTGCCTACAATGCCGTGTACGTCCGCGGCAACTGCGTAGGCGACGTCATGCTCTACGGCCAGGGTGCAGGGGCTCTGCCGACTGCCAGCGCCGTTGTCAGCGACGTCATGAATGTCATTCTCCACTTTAACATCAATATTACAGGGCAGCGTGATTTCGTATGGCACAAAGCCGTCCTGAAACCGCAGCAGGACATTTGCGCGCCTTATTACCTGCGCATGGTCGTTGCCAACGCGCCTGGCGTACTGTCCAGCATTTCCCATGTCCTGGCAGAAAACAATATCAGCATTCGTTCCCTGATTCAGAAAGATGAAACTGCAGAAATTGCGGAAATCGTCATCCTGGTAGACAGCTCCGCCAGCGGCCTCGTCCAGGACTCCATCAAGAAGATGGAAGCCCTGCCCTGTGTCCGGAAAGTTGCCAATGCTATTCGCGTAATTGAGGTGTAATCGAAATGACCAAACAACTGCATGTACAAGTGCCGGCTACGTCGGCTAACTTAGGTTCCGGTTTTGATGCCGTCGGCATTGCGCTGAACTATTTTAACGATCTCTACTTTACAGAAGACGAACACAAAGATTCCATTACTATTGAACTGGAAGGAATAGGACAGGATACGATTCCCAGGGATTTCAATACCAATCTCGTCGGCCGGGCCATGAAGGCCGTAGCCGTACGGAACCGCAAGAAACTGCCCAAAGGCGGCACCCTGCGCCTGGTCAACCGCATTCTGCCGAGCCGCGGCATGGGCAGCAGCTCTGCCGCCCTCGTCGGCGGCATTCTCCTGGGCAATGCCCTGACGGACTCCAAAATGAGCCTGGACGACATGCTGACCCTGGCAACGGTCATGGAAGGCCATCCGGATAACGTAGCGCCGGCCCTGTGCGGCGGCCTGTCCGTTTCCATCATGGTCGACGGCCGGACCATGACCAACTCCATTCCCATCGGCGACGACCTGTCCTTTGTGACCGTCAGCCCGGATATTGAAGTATCGACGGAAAAAGCCCGCGAAGCCCTGCCGAAGACCATCGATTATCAGAGTGCCGTCTTCAACGTCAGCCGCGTCAGCTTCCTCGTATCGGCACTGTTTACGAAGCAGTATGACCGCCTGAAATACGGTCTTCAGGACCGCCTCCATGTACCGTACCGCATTCGCCTCATTCCCGGCGGCGAACAGGTCCTCAATGCTGCTGATAAAGCCGGCGCCCTGGGCGCTACCATCAGCGGCTCCGGCTCGACGCTCATCGCCTTTGCCACGAGCAACGAAGTGCAGATTATGGATGCCATGATTGAGGCTTTCCAGTCTCACGGCGTAGAAGCAGAAGGCCATATCCTCAAATGCTGTAATCACGGAGCGCGGTTCGTCGAATGATTCAGGATATTGGCGCTCACACGTACCATGTCGAATATGCCCCTGTTCCCCTGCAGGACGATAGCATCATTCTGGCGTATCAGGGCCGGAAGGTTCTGGCCGCCGTCGAAGGGGACACGAAGCGCTTTACCTATCCGCGCTATGCCGACCTGCGCCATCTTCTCCCGCCGGAGCAGTGCCGCTGGCTCTTCCGGGAAGATGAGGAACAGTATTTTCTGGCTCAGACCGACGTGCCCGAAGAAGGGCCGTTCCGCTACGTGTCCATTAACTTCATGCGCGCCGCCAGGCCCCGCTTTCAGGCCTTTGCCGGCGTAGCCGGTCTGTCCCTCTGCGGCTGGTACCGCAATCATCAGTTCTGCGGCCATTGCGGCCGGCCCATGGCTCACAGCGAGACGGAACGGATGGTATACTGTCAGCACTGCCACACCATGATCTATCCGCGTATCTGTCCGGCCGTCATCGTCGCTGTCCGTAATGGAGACAAGCTTCTCGTTTCCAAGTATGCCGGCCGGGAGTATACCCGTATTGCCCTGCTGGCAGGCTTTGCCGAGCTTGGCGAAACTATTGAGCAGACAGTCCATCGGGAAGTGATGGAAGAAGTAGGCATTAAAGTCAGGAATCTGCAGTTTTACAAAAGCCAGCCCTGGTGCTTTACAGATACCCTGCTGTTTGGCTTTTTCTGCGACCTCGACGGCAGTGATGCCCTCCGCGTCGACCATAAGGAGCTCTCCATGGCCCAGTGGATGGACCGCAAAGACCTGCCAGACGACCCGGAACAGGCCAGCCTGACCATGGAAATGATGACCTTGTTTAAAGAAGGAAAATGGTAAGATATGTAAAATGCCCGCTGCAGCAGCGTCTGCGGAGGGCATTTTTGATAAAGAGCTGCTTTGTCTGTTATATAGCAGGATAGGCGAAAAAATCTGCAGCAAAGAGCCTTTTCCAGATCATAAAAGGGCGTCCTGAAACATAAGCAGGCCCAATATCGGACGATTGAAAAATCTTTTTTGGATATGTATCTGTATATACGGC
>NZ_CATWFF010000016.1 GCF_958350005.1 uncultured Megasphaera sp.
ATATATGGTATAATAGTGCCAGGAGGTGTGGGTATGTATGCTGCTATCACTGGTACAGGTAAAAATAAAAGCGTGTATATCATGCAGTCGTTTCGGAAAGACAACGGGAAAACCTCTTCTCGCGTCTATCGTAAATTAGGCCGTCTCGATGTTCTTCTGGAACACTATGGCGGTAATAAAGACAAGCTTATGGCTTGGGCCAGTGCTGAAGCCGCTAAGGATACTCAGGCCTACAATGAGCGTTCCGGAAACATTTCTGTTTCTCTTTCCCAATCTGCCTATATTCCCAAGGAGGAAACGTTATCTTTTAATGTAGGGTACCTTTTCTTACAGCGTCTTTGCTTTGAACTTCGCCTAGACGCTATCTGTCATAAAATAAAAAAACATCATCAGTACACCTATGATCTGACTGCCATCCTGACAGACCTTATTTTTGCTCGCATTCTTTCTCCATCCAGCAAATTGAGCAGCTATACTTTCTGTCAGACGCTATTGGAGCCACCCATGTATACACTTCAGAATCTGTATCGCGCTCTTTCCGTCCTGGCTGCAGAATCAGATTTTATTCAGGAAGAGTTATATCGCAATTCAAATTCGCTTCAGCCTCGGAATCACACGGTTCTGTATTATGACTGTACAAACTACTATTTCGAAATAGAGGAGCCAGACGGCAGCCGACAATATGGCAAGAGCAAGGAGCATCGCCCCAATCCAATTATTACGATGGGATTATTCATGGATGCCGATGGGATTCCCCTGGTCTTCGACATGTATCCGGGAAACCAGAATGAACAAACAACGCTGAAACCACTGGAAACAAAAATTATCCAACAGTTCGGCTGCAATCGATTCATCTATTGTTCCGATGCCGGTCTGGGCAGCAAAGCCAACCGGCAGTTCAACAGTCTGGGAAACAGGCAGTACGTGATTACCCATTCCTTGAAAAAAATGAAACAGGAAGACCGTGATGTAGCTCTGAATCCACTGTATTTCCGCATTCCCGGTTCCCGGGCCTTCATCGACATTTCCACCATCGACGAAAGCGACAGCCGCATGTTTCATACCCTATTCTATAAAGAAATTCCTATAGGAGAACAGGAAACCTTGATTGTCACGTATTCGCCTAAATATAAAGCGTATCAGCGAGCGATACGGCAAGCACAAATTCAACGAGCGCAAAAAATTATTGATTCTCCTGGAAAAAAGAGACGAGGAAGAAATCCGAATGATCCAGCTCGTTTTATCGAAAAGACAGCCATCTGCGACACAGGTGAAATCGCTCACCACTATAGCTACTGTCTGGATGAAAAACGAATTGCCCAAGAAGCACAGTATGACGGCTTCTATGCGGTTATCACCAACATTGAGGGAAACCCGGAGGAGGTAGTAAAAATTAATCAGCGGCGCTGGGAAATCGAGGAAAGTTTCCGAATCATGAAGTCCGAGTTTGAAGCGCGTCCCGTGTATGTGCGTCGGGAGGACCGTATAAAAGCGCATTTCCTAACCTGCTATATCAGCCTTCTCATCTATCGCTTATTAGAAAAGAAATTGGGAAACCACTATACGTGTCCTGAGATACTACGGACATTAAGCCAAATGCGTGTAACGAAACTATCCGCACTACATGGCTATGTTCCAGCCTATACACGAACTCAACTTACGGATGAATTGCATACACAGTTTGGATTTCGAACGGACTATGAAATCATGACAAGAGCTACCTTGCGTCACACCATCAAAATGTCAAAAACGGTAAGAACAGAATAGAAAAAATATAGCACACTTTAAAGCCAAAATAAAAATGCTCATGAAGCCGATAACTGCGGCGTTTATGAGCATTTTTTATTTTCAAAAGTGTCAAAGATAGGATTATACTGAATCATATGCGGTAATACAATAGAATAGCAGAAAAGGATAGTGTCAAGTTGTTGTGGGAATTTTTGTTTGCCAAAGGAGTGGGCATTTCCAACCGAGTGGAACTATCTGTTTCGGTAATAGAATGTACTTCGTTCTTCTGTTCAGTGTTGAAATCAAAAACATCTTAACTTTTATGAGGTAAAGTTTTTCCACAAAAATTTTACACTGTCCAATACTTCCAAAATTATACACCGCCATAAGGGAAGCCATGACGAACGAAGCAAGTGTATCTAATTTTTATTCAATTTTCTCTCATACTCACAGAAAATGAGCTATATGTTTTCATCATAAACAGGCTGTAGTATAATGAAGGAGAAAGGAGATGCGATCTATGTCAAAACTTCCTCAGCTTCTCGAAAAAGCCATCGCTTTTGACGGCGGCGATGCACGGCGAATTCAGCACTTCCTGAAAGTATACGCCTTTGCTGACCTGATTGGCCGTCTGGAGAATCTGCCGGCAAAGACGCAGGAAATTCTGGTCACTGCGGCAGTACTGCACGATATTGGCATTCACAGGGCAGAAGAAAAATATGGCAGCACAAGCGGCCATTATCAGGAACTGGAAGGGCCGGCACCGGCACGGGAAATCCTGACTGACCTGAACTATGATACACAGGTAATCGACCGGGTATGTTATCTTATTGCCCATCATCACACGTACCATTCAATAGATGGTCCTGATTATCAGATTTTAATAGAAGCAGATTTTCTGGTCAATGCCTATGAAGACCAGTTAAAGCCCGATGCTATCTGCACGTTTCGGGATACCATTTTCCGTACCAGCAGCGGCATTTATCTGCTGAATACTATGTTTTCCTTATAAAGGAGGTACTATGTTATGACAAAAATTGATACATTCGCAGATATGGTCCGTCATTCCGATAACATCGTCTTCTTTGGCGGCGCCGGCGTTTCCACAGAAAGCGGTATCCCCGATTTTCGCAGTGTCGACGGCCTGTACAATCAAAAGTATAAATATCCGCCGGAAACGATTTTAAGCCATACCTTTTACGTAGAGCACCCGGAAGAGTTTTATCGGTTTTACCGCGACAAAATGCTATGTTTAGATGCTAAGCCCAATGAAGCCCACATCAAACTGGCAGAATTGGAACGGGCCGGAAAACTGAAAGCTATTATTACGCAAAATATTGACGGCCTGCATCAAATGGCAGGCAGCAAAAACGTACTGGAACTGCACGGCAGTGTACACCGCAATTACTGTCAACGATGCCACAAGTTATTCGACGCCGAATACATTCTCCACTCTACAGGCATTCCTACGTGTGATGCCTGCGGCGGTCCCATCAAACCGGACGTTGTACTGTATGAAGAAGGTCTGGACAACGACGTTATCGAACAGGCCCTGTACTACATCAGCCACGCTGACATGCTGATCATTGGCGGCACATCCCTTGTCGTCTATCCGGCAGCCGGACTGGTACGGTACTACAACGGACACAAACTCGTCGTGATCAATAAATCCTCAACCGACATGGACAGTTCTGCCGATCTGGTTATTAATGAATCTATCGGCAAGGTATTCAGCCACGTAGTGCTGCCGTAATCCGAAAAGCATGGGACGGGAATTTCACGGCTATGTTTCCCACACAGTTCATGGTATAATAAACAGGTTATACGCACTACTACCAAAAAGGAGATTTGCCTTGTGAAGTACCGTCTCATGCTTTTACTGACTGCCCTGGTCTGGGGCTGTGCCTTCGTGGCCCAGCGGACAGGAATGGATACGATTGGCCCTTTTGCCTTTAATGGCCTGCGCTTTCTTCTGGGAGCTCTGTCGCTGCTTCCTGTTATATTCCTGATGAAAGGAAAGGACGAATCTCTCCAGGACCGTCCAAGATGGCTGACGCTGCCAACGGCCTGCCTTATTCTGGGATTTTTCCTGTTTTTGGGCTCGACCTTTCAGCAAATCGGCCTGATCTATACGACTGCCGGAAAAGCCGGCTTCATTACATCGTTATACATTATTGCCGTGCCTATTCTCGGATTTTTTCTCCATCATCCCCTGCGCCAGTCCCATATCATTGGCTGTATCATTGCTGTCATTGGCCTGTATTTACTGGCCTTTCACGACACTGGCGGAGCCATGAATCTGGGCGATGTACTGAACCTTATTGGAGTCATTTTCTGGTCCTTCCATATTCTCTGCATCGACCGGTTCGTACCATATTTTTCCGGCGTCCATCTGGCAATCGGTCAATTTGCAGCGTCCAGCCTGTTTAATTTTCTGGCCATGCCTGCAGCCGGTGAAACCCTGACGGCAGCGGCGGTGATGGCTTCGGCTGTGCCCATTTTATACTGCGGCATTATATCCAGTGCTGTAGGCTATACGCTGCAGATTATTGGCCAAACCAAAGTGCCGCCTACGGAAGCATCCCTTCTCTGCAGCTTCGAAATGATTTTCAGCGCCCTCGCCGGATTTTTCCTCCTGGGCGAATGGATGAGCCTGCGGGAAATTGCAGGCTGTCTGCTCATGGCTGTCGGCATCTTTGCCGCTCAGATTCCCAGCCAGATTGTATTGCAGCGAAAGATAACAGAATAACCACATATGCAAAAAAACGAGAATATCGCGTCATACGACATTCTCGTTTTTTGTATTTGCTCTTATTTCCGTTTCCGCTGCAACACCTGCTGCACTGCCTGCACGACGTGATCTGGCCCTAATCCATAGGCTTCCAGCAGCTGCTCCGGCTCGCCGGACTCACCAAAGCAATCGGCAATTCCTACCAGCTCGACGGGAACGCAATAGTGCTGCGCCAATACTTCACAGACAGCACTGCCGAGACCGCCGATTTTCTGGTGTTCTTCACAGACTACAACCGCCCCTGTCTTCTGTGCACAGTCCAGGATACATGCTTCATCCAGGGGCTTGACGGTATGCACATTTACGACCTGTACAGATATTCCCTGACGGGACAGTCGTTCTGCTGCCTGCAAACTCTGATACACCATGACACCATTGGCGAAAACAGTCACGTCCGTCCCTTCCCGAAATACAGAGGCCTTGCCGATGACAAAGGGCGTATGGTCATCTGTAATAACCGGCACCGGATTGCGGCTAAAGCGAATATAGGACGGACCTGTTTCTTCATATACGGACATGGTAGCCTTAAAAGTCTCCCGATAGTCACAGGGTACAATGACGGTCATATTGGGAATAACGCGCATAAGCGCCACGTCTTCCAGCGCCTGGTGCGTCGCCCCGTCAGGACCGACAGAAATGCCGGCATGAGCGCCGCCTAATTTGACATTCAAGCGATTATATCCTACAGTATTGCGAATTTGTTCCCATGCCCGGCCAGTCAAAAAGACACCGTACGTAGAAACAAAAGGCACGAAGCCCGTCAGAGACACCCCTGCTGCCGTGCCGACCAGGTCCTGTTCTGAAATACCGATATTAACATATTGTTCCGGATAGGCGCTGCGGATCCAGTCCGTCCGAGTCGACTTGGCAACATCAGCATCCAGGACCAGAACATCGTCGTGAAACCGGCACAATGCCAGCAGGGCTTCGCCATATCCATCCCGCATAGGTACTCGTTCCATTACGGCACCTCCTGAGATAACTCACGCATAGCCGCATCATATTGTTCCCGATTCGGGGCCGTGCCGTGCCAGTCTGCCTGATTTTCCATATAGGACACGCCCTTTCCCTTTATCGTCTGTGCCAGGACTACCGTCGGCTGGCCGCGATGCACCTTGGCTTCATGCAGTACGCGATACAACTCCTGCACATCATGTCCATCAACAGACAGCACATTCCAGCCAAAACTGCGCCACTTTACATCAAAAGGCCGCATATCTTTAATGACCGCCAGCGAATCGACGAGCTGCATGCCATTGCAGTCGACAATAAGACAGACATTATCCAGCTGATGCTGAGAAGCAAACGCTGCAGCTTCCCAGATCTGACCTTCCTGCTGTTCTCCGTCCCCAATGAGACAGAACACATGCTGTCCTTCGCCGCGTCGTTTCAATGCATAGGCAATCCCGTTGGCAATAGACAGTCCCTGTCCCAATGAGCCGACGGCACAGTCCAGACAGGGCAGTTTTTCCATATTGGGATGTCCCTGCAGCGGACTGCCCAGAGAACGCAGCGTCGGCAGCAGCGCTGTTGAAAAGAATCCCTTATGGGCCAACACGCTGTAATAGGCTGGTGCAGCATGGCCTTTTGACAAAATAAAACGATCTCGCTGCGGACACTTCGGCTCCTGAGGCCGGCATTGCAGTAAGTCTGTAAAATATAAGGTCACAAGGATTTCTACAGCCGACAGGGAACTGCCGGGATGCCCCGATTCAGCCAGATAAATTGATTGCACGACATCTCTACGTACTTGTCGGCATAACTGCTCAAGCTGTTTCATCGTCACTACGGCCTCCTACTACACGAACTCGTTCTCTGTCACAGAAAAAACGCACCGTATCACCACCATTCAGCCCGCTCTGATACGAATGCGTTTTGCGAACAAAGAAAAATATCTACATTTATTTTACAATGATTATATATTTAAGTCAAACAGAATATGCTGTAAAAGTATATGTATGCAAAATAGAGTGCATCAGGAAAGATGCAGAAAAAAGCATGATACAGTCCTTTCAGCACGCAGACTCTATCATGCTCTTTACAGGTGTTATGTACTCAGTTCTTCTTTCAATACATCGGCTAAACGCTTGACACCTTCAATAATTCGTTCTTCCGGCATATTGGAATAATTGAGACGGAAATGGTTGGCATTGCCGCCGTTCGGATAGAACGGGCCGCCAGGAACGTACGCCACTTTCTTAGCCACGACTTTGGGCATCATAGCTTTGGCATCTATCCCTTCCGGAAGGGTAACCCACGTAAACAATCCGCCTTCCGGATAGGTAAAGGTAACGTTTTCCGGGAAATACTGCTTCATACAGTCGCACATCAAATTACGCCGTTTAGCATACAGAGCCTTGATTGTATCTACGTGTGCATCTAAATCGTACATATCCATATAATATGATGCCTGACGCTGCGCAAAAGAGGAAGACTGCAGATCCAGTGCCTGCTTTAACATGACCGCCTTATGAATAATCTCCGGATCTGCTACCATCCAGGCAACGCGAAGACCAGGCATAAAAATCTTGGAGAAAGAACCGAGGAAGATGACATTGCCCTTCGTGTCCATGGACTTCAGGGATGGAACGGCTTCCCCATCGTAGCGGAGCTCGCCATAAGGATCGTCTTCCAGAACAGGGAAATCATATTGGCTGACAACCTCCATAAACGCTTTGCGCCGTTCCAGCGGCCACGTAATTCCTGTTGGATTCTGGAATTCCGGAATGACATACATCATGCGCACCCGATCGCCATATTCAGCCAGAATCTTTTTCAGTTCCTCAATAATAATGCCCTTGTCATCCGTAGGAACTTCAATGAACTGCGGGCCACACAGGCCAAAGGCCGTAATGGCACCTAAATACGTAGGACTTTCTACTAAAACGATGTCGCCTTTGTTGAGAAAAATCTGAGCCAGCATGGACAGGCCCTGCTGCGATCCGGAAGTAATCAGAATTTCATCTGCTGTACAGTCCGCCTGAAAAGCCTTTTTCATACGGCCAGCAATTTTTTCACGCAAAGGCAGATAGCCTTCTGTCGTCCCGTACTGTACAGCCTGCTTTCCTTCCTTATTCAGGATCTCAACATCGACTTTTTTCATTTCTTCCAGCGGGAATAATTCCGGCGCCGGCAGTCCGCCGGCAAAGGAAATGACTTCCGGCTGGATCGTCAGCTTAAGTATTTCACGAATTTCCGAAGCCTTTAATCCTGCAGCAACATCTGAAAATTTCATAGCCATCACTCCTAATCCTATCGCATTTGTAACGAATTGTCCCCTATTCCCTATGCTTTTATTATATCATCAGCATTACTTTTGTACAATTCGTATAAAATTAGAATTAGATTAGAAACTGCAGCGCTATGTGTTCATCCTTTTTCATCTGCGCAATCAGTTCTTCGACGCTGTCAAACCGAACTTCCGGACGAATCCGTTTGCGGAAGAGAAGAGTAATCTCCTCCCCGTATATATCACCTTTCCAATTAATGATATGCGTTTCAATGCGCCGATACTGCCGCTCAAAGGTGGGATTGGCACCAATATTGGTCATTGCCGGAAGACGCTGTCCCTGCCAGAGAACTTCGGTTACATAGACGCCATCTGGCGGCATGGCCATTTGTGCGGGAATCAGCATGTTCGCTGTCGGAAAGCCAATGCACCGGCCCCGCTGATCTCCCTGAACGACAGGTCCCCACAGGGCATAAGGCCGGCCCAGCAGTGCTTCTGCGGTTTCCATATGCCCCATGGCAATAAGACGGCGAATGACGGTACTGCTAATAGGCGTCGCTCTGCCTGGCCGCTCCAGCAAGGTCAGCACCATAACGGGAACCTGATAGGATTCCATAAAGGCCGTCAGGGACGCTGTATTTCCAGCAGCCTTGGCTCCATATGTAAAATTAGCACCGACCACAATGGCTGACGGATGAAGATAGGTCAGCAGCTGCTGACAAAATGCATCTGGCGACTCATTGAGGAGATGCCGGCTCATAGGGAGCAGCACCAGCACATCAATGCCGACAGCGGCAATATACTGTATTTTCTGTTCTGCCGTAGACAGACGGGCCGGTTCTTTTTCCGGGCACAGGACAGAGAAAGGATGGGCATCAAACGTAACGACAACAGATGTTCCGCCACATTCCCGTGCTTTCTCAATGGCCGTCCGCATCACTTTCTGATGCCCCAGATGTACGCCGTCAAACGTACCTAACGCCACGACAGAATTGTGGCAGCCAGTTATTTCCTGAAATGAACGAAATACTTCCATCTGTTATTACCTCACAATACCTGGGCAAACATTTTATGCGGCCGAAGGACATGATGTTCTTCATCGAAGCGGGCAATACCTGCCAACATGCCCTGTCGCGTATAAATACGCAGCACATCATGATGACGGCGGCCCTTTCCGGCATACGGCACAGCCCGTCCCTGAAGCAGGGCCGAACATTGGGCATCACTGCAGGTTGCTCTGGGCATATCCTGTATTGCTGCATCAGCGGGCAGAATATATGCCGCTGGCTGCTGTTCCAGTTCTTCCAGCGTCGCAGCCTGATCAATATCAAAAAGCCCGGCCTGCGTACGGACAAGATAGGTCATACAGGCACAGGTTCCCAGCGCTTCGCCAAGATCGCGAATGAGAGAACGAATATACGTCCCCTGAGAACAGGTAACGGCAATGGTACCACAGCCCTGTTCATATCGCAGCAGCCTGGCGTGATGAATGGTAACCTGCCGCCCAGGAAGGGTGAAATCAGCATTCTGCCTGGCCAGTTTATATGCTTTTACGCCATTGATATTAATGGCCGAATACCGGGACGGCAGCTGTTCGATAGTGCCGCAGAAAGACGTCAGGGCCTGCTGCACAGCATCAAAGGTCAGGTCGGGAACTGGCACAGTGGAAACGACATGGCCCGTACAGTCTTCCGTATCCGTAGCCAGTCCCAGCCTGAATTCAGCATGATAGGTTTTCACACTGCTGTCTCCATATTCAATCAGCCGGGTTGCCTGCCCCAAATAGACAGGCAGCACACCGGCTGCCAACGGATCCAGCGTACCGGCATGGCCTACTTTTTTCATGCCATAAATGCGGCGCATACAGCCAATGACGTCATGGCTGGACATGCCAGTGGCTTTTAAAACATTGACAATTCCGTTTATCATAAGGCTTTTAAAATTTCCTTCACTACCATATTTTTTGCATCCTGCAGCGGTCTGGCAATCGTACAGCCTGCTGCCCGCACGTGACCGCCGCCGCCGAATACACCGGCAATGGCGTTGACATCTACCGTTTTAGACCGCAGGCTTACCCGCGTTTCCGCTTCCCGGACATACTTGACAGTAAAGGCCACGTCAACGCCCTGAATTGTGCGAATATAATCGATATACGTGCCCGTATGCTCTCCTGTATATTTCAGCAGCTCCGGAGAAAAAGCCAGTCCGGCTACGGTATTATCGCCAAAAAGTTCAATATGGCGCAGTACTTCAGACAGAGCCCGCAGCTTAACTAACGGCTGTGCCTCCAAGTGTTCAGATATGATGTTGGGCCGTGCTCCGGCGTCTACCAGCTGTGCAGCCATGCGCAGAGTATGTCCTGTCGTATTGCTGAATTTGAAAAAGCCGCAGTCCGTAGCAATGGCCATATACAGGGAATCTGCCATGGCAGGATCGATATGTGCCTGCCATTCCTGAAATAAAGCAGTCAAAATTTCGCCTGTTGCTGCATACGATGGAAGGACGTACTCCCAATCAGCAAAATGCGCATTCGATATGTGATGATCAATATTCAGCACCTTGCCTGGGATCAGACCGGCTACGCGGCCAATACGGCCCAAATCGGTAGCATCCAGTACTACTGTCAGCCACGAAGGATCTACATGAACGGCATCGGGATGACATATCTGGTCAGCATGGGGGAGGAATAAAAACTTATCATCTATGTCGTCATCAATGACGGCAATGACCTTCTTCCCCTGCCCAGCCAGCCAGCCGTACAGCCCCAGTATGCTGCCAATGGCATCTCCGTCAGGACTGACATGAGCTGTCAGCATCATATGGTCGTACTGTTCGAAAACGGCACGTATCTCTTGTGCTGTACTATTCATGTGCGTCAGTCCTTTTTTTCTATATCCCGAAGTATTTTATCGATTTTCATCCCATAATCCAGGGACGTATCTTCTTTAAACACAATCGTCGGCGAATAGCGGATCCCCAGGCGGCGGCCTACTTCGGTCCGAATGTACCCAGTCGCCTGTTTCAGGGCTGCCATGGTATTTTTCTTTTCTTCTTCACTGCCAAAAAGGCTGACATATACCGTAGCATCCCGCAGGTCCCCTGTAATCCGGGCATCTGTTACGGTAACAAAGCCCAGACGGGGATCTTTTACTTCGCGAAGCAGCATCTTGGAAACTTCCTGCTTAATAAATTCCTGTATCTTGCGAACGCGCAATTCTCCCATATGAACCCCTCACTTTATTCCGGCGCTACTTCTACCATTTCATAAGCTTCGATTTCGTCGCCTTCCTTGATATCACGGTATTTTTCCAGTGTAATGCCGCATTCAAATCCGGCAGCTACTTCTTTTACATCATCTTTGAATCGGCGCAGACCGTCGATCTGGCCTTCATGGATGACAATGCCGTTGCGGATAAGGCGCACTTTGGAAGTACTGGTAATCTTTCCTTCTTTCACATACGATCCGGCAACGATAACTTTGGCAGTCGAAATGGAAATAACCTGGCGCACTTCGGCACGGCCGAGAATCTTTTCTTCATATTTCTTGTCAAGCATCCCTTTGATGGCCGCTTCCACATCATTAATTGCATCGTAAATAACACGATACATACGCATATCTACATTTTCATGTTCAGCTGCTTTGCGGGCTGCTGCATCAGGACGGACGTTAAAGCCAATAATCAGGGCATTCGATGCAGATGCCAGCATAATATCCGATTCCGTAATGGCACCAACGCCGGCATGAACGATGGAAATACGGACTTCATCACTCTTAATACCCAAGAGTGACTGACTCAGCGCTTCGACAGAGCCCTGTACGTCCCCTTTGACGATCAGCGGCAGTTCTTTCAGCTCGCCCTGCTGAATTTGATTGAACAAATCATCCAGCGTAACTTTGGCATTGACATGAAGAGCAGATGAGCGTTTCTTTTCCATTCGCTTTTCCGCAACGCTGCGGGCCGTCTTTTCATCGGTTACATCCAGAATGTCGCCGGCTTCCGGCACATCGTTCAAACCAAGAATTTCGACGGGGAAGGACGGTTCTGCCTTCTTAACCCGTTCGCCTCGTTCATTGGTCATGGCCCGGACTTTCCCAAAGCAGGGACCGACGATGATCGTATCGCCTACATGGAGCGTACCTTTCTGTACGAGGACAGACGCAACAGGGCCGCGGCCTTTATCCAGCTTCGCTTCAATGACAACGCCCTGAGCAGGACGGTTCGGATTTGCTTTCAATTCCGACACTTCAGCCAGAACGAGAATATTCTGCAGTAAGTCATCGAGGCCGATTTTCTTATGAGCCGATACTTTAACCATAATGGTATCGCCGCCCCATTCTTCACTGACCAGACCATATTCCGTGAGCTGTTCCATGACATGGTTGGGGTTTGCACTTTCCTTGTCGATTTTATTGATGGCTACAATAATCGGCACACCGGCAGATTTGGCATGATTAATGGATTCAATCGTCTGAGGCATGACGCCGTCATCAGCAGCTACGACAAGGACGGCAATATCTGTTACCTGGGCGCCGCGGGCACGCATAGCCGTGAAGGCTTCATGGCCAGGCGTATCCATAAAGGTAATTTTCTTGCCTTCATAGCGAACCTGATACGCACCAATGTGCTGCGTAATACCGCCAGCTTCGTGACTGGTAACATTGGTCTGGCGAATCGCATCGAGCAGACTGGTCTTGCCGTGGTCGACATGTCCCATAATCGTGACGACAGGGGGACGAACTTTCAGCGATTCTGGCGGATCAATAATTTCTTCAATTTCTGTCGGATCTTCCGGCGGAGCTTCCATGGTGACAGTTACGCCAAATTCATCAGCAATAAGGGAAGCCGTTTCATAGTCGATTTCCTGATTAATCGTGGCCATAATACCGCCCATGAACAGTTTTTTTACGACTTCGCTGACGGGACGGCCTAACTTTTCGGCAAAATCCTTAACAATAATCGTTTCCGGCAATTCGATTTCTGTCGGATAATTTTTCTTCACCGGTTCATTTGCAGCAGTTTGAACAGGCTGATTTTTCTGGCGGCGATTATTTTTATTTTTTCCCTTATTCAGCACATTGGACAACAATGTATGGGGCCGGTTATTCTTTGCGCTGCCATTCTGCCCATTTTGACCGCGTTTGTTTTTCCGATTGTCATTGCGGCCTGTGTTCTGTTTCGCATCTCCAGACTGCTGCGAACGGCCAAAAAATTTAGTCCGCTTACCGCTGTCTGTACGCTGCTGATTTCCCGTACTGCCTTCATGTTGGCGCTTCTGATTGGCCCCGTCATTTTGCCGGGAACGCTGCTGGCCATCATTCGTATGGCGGGCACCAGCCTGTGCCGTATCGTTCCGCCGGTTTCCCTGACTGCGGCGATTCTGGCTGCCCTGCCCATTCTGACCATTACGGGCTCCCCGTTCATTCCGCGGCGTCTGACCGGAACGACTGTCACTGCCACTATGCTGCTTTTTGCTGTTATTCTGCTGCCTTGTCTGATTTGAGCGAGTACTAGTATCTTTCACGTTACGGCTTTTCCCTTCTGTCTCATGTTTTTGTCCTGCTGTTGCATCTGCTTTTGGCGACTTTGCTTTTGGCGACTTCTTAAACGACGTATCCAGAATGGATTGCATCGAATCGTCAATTCCCGTAAAGTTGCCGGCTTTTATATTATGTTCGCCTAATATACTGATGACAGTCTTAGCCGATACGCCATATTCCTTCGCTGCTTCGTATACCCGTTTAGTTTTAGTCATCTAGTTACCCCCTTATTCAGTTGTTTCGTACCACTTTCTCTATCGCTTTGGCAAACCCTGCATCTGTAAGCAAGACGACGACATTCTGTGCCTTGCCAAGAGCATGTCCCAATTCTTCTTTCGTCAAACGATCAATGACCGTAATATGTTTATATTCTGCTATACGCCGATATTTTTCCACACTGGGCGCACTGCCGTCTTTAGCCAGGAACAACAGCGGAACTGTCCGCTTTTTCAAATGACTTTCAGCAGCGACGTCGCCGCAAATCGTCTTTCCTGCCCGACAGGCCAGCCCCAGAAGGTTGCTGATACGTTCGTTCTGCGTCATGACAGTTCCTTCTGCAGGGCCTGATAAATTTCTTCCGATACTTTCGTCTTCAGCGACCGTTCCAGACGGTGTTCTTTATATGCCTTATTCAGACAGTCCGGATTCTGGCAAATATACACACCTCGTCCCGATTTTTTCCCGGTCTTGTCGATCTCCACAGTACCTTCCGGCGTGCGGACAATTCGAATCATTTCCTTCTTGCTTTTTTGCTCCTGACAGCCGGCACAAATACGGAGCGGTATTTTTCGTTGTTTCATGGCACCCTCCTACTGTTCTGTTTCAGCCGGTTCTGCAGAAGCAGGCATGGCCAAATCACTGAGAATGTCCATATCCGGAGCGGCCGCCGTCTTTTCTTCCTCTTTTGCTCCTTCACTTGCCAGCGCTGCAGCCTGGCTTTCACTCTTAATATCGATTTTCCAGTTTGTCAGCTTTGCTGCCAGCCGGGCATTTTGCCCTGCCTTGCCAATAGCCAGGGACAGCTGGTAATCAGGAACAACCACACTGGACGACTTTTCAGCTTCATCAACCGTTACCGATATGACCTGAGCCGGGCTGAGGGCATTGGCAATATATACGGCAGGATCTTCATTCCATTTTACAATATCGATTTTTTCATTCTGCAGTTCTGTTACAATGTTCTGCACCCGCACGCCTTTGGGACCGACGCAGGCGCCGACGGAATCGACATTTTCGTCACGGGAATAGACGGCAATTTTAGAGCGGCGCCCCGGTTCGCGGGCTACCGATTTCAGCTCTACCACACCTTCATAAATTTCCGGAACTTCCAGTTCAAACAATCGTTTCAACAGGCCCGGATGAGTACGGGAGACGAGGATCTGCGCACCTTTCGTCGTCTTGCGAACTTCGACGACATAGCACTTAATACGCTGTCCCGGGACATATGTTTCTGTCGGTATCTGTTCAGATACGGGCAAAACGGCTTCGGCTTTGCCTAAATCAACGTAGACGTTTCTGTTTTCTACACGCTGAATAATCCCCGTAATAATATCATCGGTCCGGTTATAAAATTCATCATATACAATATTGCGTTCTGCTTCCCGCAAACGCTGAATCATTACCTGTTTAGCCGCCTGAGCTGCAATACGGCCAAAATTAGCCGGCGTTACATCGACGTTGACGATATCGCCAACTTCATATTCCGGATTAATGGCCCGGGCATCGTGAAGGGAAATTTCACTGTGCTCGTTGACCACATCGTCTACAACTGTTTTGGCCGCAACAATGCGGTAATCTCCAGTTGTCCGATTCAGTTCGACATCTGCAATCGGATTGGCATCTGGTTCTTTCTTGTACGCTGTAATCAGTACAGCTTCCAGAGAATCACAGATGACATCTGTCGAAACTCCTTTTTCCTTTGACAAAAATGCAATGGCGTTGAGCAGTTCTTTATTCACGTTTATACCCCCATTAAAAATCTATATGCAAGCGAACTTGAGCAACGTTCTTCATATCCAGTGTCTTTTCCAGCCCGTCAACAGCGACAGCCAATGTGCCGTCATCTCGTTTCTGTATCAGCTGCGCCACCATATCCTTGGAGCCTTCATAAGGCGAAAAGAAATGAATATCTACCGTTCGTCCGGCATAGCGCAGAAAATCTTTATCTTTCTTCAGAATACGGTCCAGACCGGGAGACGATACTTCCAGTAAATAATTATCCGGAATCGGATCGTCCGCATCCAGTACACGGCTCAGTTCCTGACTCACATGCTGACAGTCTTCCAGGTCAACGCCGCCTTCTTTGTCGATATATACGCGCAAATACCAGTTTTTTTCACGAATATATTCGACGTCGACCAGCTCCATTGGCGTACCGTCAATAATTTTCTCCACTTCATTGGAAATCAGTTCTTCAATCTGTTCACGTCTCATCATCTCACCTGCTATCCTTTTCAAAATAGTATAGGTAAAAGTTAAGAGTGGGCTTACACCCACTCTTAACAAAAAAAGCATTCTTTTATACTTAGTATACCACGGTGCGCTGTTCATGACAACGCCGACGCAGTACATCAGGCCATATCTGCAGCGATCGTATCCAGTACAGGAAGAAGAGACTTTCGCAGCGCCCGCTGCAGCTCCTGCAGGGACGAACAGTCAAATTCATGAACCAGATTCGGAAAATTATGAATACGTCGTTCTGCAAAAAAATCATCCCGCAGCACATTGTACATAACGGATAAGCCGCTCTTTGTCTCTGTACTGTAGTATGATAAGATCATGTACGATCCGTTAATAATACGAACGGCCTCTGTCGGCCGGATCAGGCATTGCAGCCCTTTATAGGCTGCCGGCAGAAACGAATCCCATTCCACGCTGGGAACGCCTTTCTCCTTAAGAATGACACTGAAATTACGGCTCCGTTCATCATAGCAATCGCGAATAAGCCGGGCAAGCCGTTCTTCTACCATGTGCCGAAACATATCCCAGTCACTGGTAATGAATTCAATCAGCGCAAATTCCAGCATGCCAATATCGGTTCGTACAGCAAATTCTTCAGATTCAGGGTTAAACACAGCCCGCACAGACCAGCTGTTTTTGCTGTTAAAATAAGAAAACAGCAAAAATTCAGGAGCTTCTTTTTTCCCGGCCATGCGATATTCTGTCAATAACTGAAAATCTCCCACCTTAAGTGGGAGAACAGATGCGATATTCCATTGTTTGAATGTTTCAATCAATGCACTATCCATAGAAAAAATTTGGTGCGGTTGGTGGGAGTTGAACCCACACAATCGAAAGATTACTGCCGCCTGAAGACAGCGCGTCTGCCATTCCGCCACAACCGCATAATCACTAGAACCTGTATAGTTGACGATATTTCTGTTCGTTCAACAAGACTATTCTAACATACTCACGGGTTTCTGTAAAGGGTATTTTTTCAATTTCTGAAAAATCTTTTTTCCAGCCATACGTTTCCATCCAGGAGTCCACATGTCCGCGGCCGGCATTATACGCAGCCAGGGCCAATATCTTATTGCCATCGTACTCTTTGAGCAAATACGCCAGGTACCATGTACCCATGCGGATATTGGTCTGTACATCGTTGAGCTGATCTGGCGTAAATTCTGTCAGATTCATCTTATCGGCAATCCATTCTGCCGTATCCGGCATAATCTGCATCAGCCCATAGGCTCCTACATGAGACGAAGCCGTTTCATTGAATTTGCTCTCTACCAGAATGACAGAGGCAACCAATGCCGGACTGACGCCATCTTCATAGGAATATTGCCGTACCAGATAATCATACTGAAGGGGATACACAAATTTTCGCAGTACATCGTCTTTCCATGACGAAAAATACGATACAGCAAAACATAATGCCAATACTGCTATAATAAGTTTTCCTCTCGTATTTGCCTTACGTCTCAACGCCTTCTCCTACTGGTTGTCCACGCGGGCTAAAAGCTGTTCCCACTGAACCCGTACTTGTCTTTTCGTATCCTCCAACGAACCGGTGTTATCAATGATAACCTGGGCCAGCGAACGTTTTTCCTCAATAGGAAGCTGCGCGTGAATCCGATTCAGAGCTTCTTGCTCTGTAAAGTGATTTCGCTGCATTAAACGTGTCAGCTGTGTTTTGGAATCTACATAGACAAGCCATGTTTCATCAACATACAAGTGGTATTTTACCTCAAACAGCAGGGGCATGTCAAGGAAAATTATTTTTTCTTTGTGAATATCCCGAAATCGAATAATTTCTTCATCAATGCGCTGGTGAATAAAGGGAAATAAAATCGCTTCCAGCTCTGCTTTGCGCTGCTTGTCCGCAAAGACAAGATTGCCAATATACCGGCGATCCATGGTGCCATCAGGCAGCAGCGTACGGTCGCCAAAAGCCTGCACGACAGCAGCCAGACCTGCTGAGCCGGGAACGACGACTTCCCTGGCCAGTATATCACAGTCAATAACCGGCGCATGGTACTCCTTCTGCAGCATGGAAACAACGGTGCTCTTTCCTGACGCAATACCGCCAGTTAATCCAATCGTATACATAGACTCCTCCTTATTTCTGACAATGGGGACAATAATGCGTTCCCCGGCCGCCCAGTTTTGTATAGGCAATGACCGTTCCACAGGTACGGCATGGCAGTCCTTCCCGGCCGTATACGCATAAAAACTTCTGATTTTCTCCTTCTTTGCCGCTGCCGTTGATAAAATTGCGAATAGTCGTCCCGCCATGGCGAAGGCCCTGGTTCAGTACCATGCCAATGGCTTCATACAATTGATGACATTCAGCAGGGCTGATCTGACAACATGGCCGCTGCGGGAGAATATGTGCATGAAACAGGGCCTCGTCGGTATAAATATTCCCCAAACCGGCTACACGAGTCTGATCGAGCAGAAAAGTCTTTACGCTGCGTTTCGTCTTGGCCAGGGCATCGCGCAAATACGCTTCCGTAAAGGCCGGACTATTGCCGTCAGGGCCCAGTGTATCATACCCGGATATGCCTGTAGCTCCCTGGGCAGGTACGAGCCACAGGCATCCCAGCGTACGAATATCACGATAAATCAGACAGCCTTCATTCAGGGAAAAAATGATCTGCTCCCCTCGGACCGGTTCATACTGTTCCTGATACAGAAGACTGCCGGTCATGCGCAGATGAATGAGCAGTCCCGTATTGCCGCTGACATGCAGAAACAGGTATTTTCCCTTCCGGCTTACGTTTTCAATAGTCACACCAGTCAACGTGCGTATGAGTGTCTCTGGCGATGCATTTTTGACCAGCCGCGGCAACAGCAGCCGCACAGTTTCTATGGTTTTGCCAGCACTATGCTGTTCCACATACTGGCGAATTGTTTCGACTTCCGGCAATTCCGGCATATGCCCATCACCTCTATTTTGCTTCTTCCCAGTTTTTGCCGTCATGAATATCGACGACTAACGGCACAGACAGGGTTACAATGTGTTCCATCGTCTGTTTCAGCAGCTGTTCCACTTCTTCTTTTTCCTGGGCCGGCACTTCCAGCACCAGTTCATCGTGTACCTGCACGAGAAGATGGCTTTTAAGCTGCCGTTTTTCCAGCTCATCCTGTACGGCATTCATAGCCATCTTGATGATGTCGGCAGCACTGCCCTGAATGGGCGTATTCATGGCTGTCCGTTCAGCAAAGGAACGGCGGGTAAAGTTTTTGCTGTTAATATCGGCAAGGGCACGAATCCGTCCAAACATGGTTTTGGCTACACCAGTTCGGCGTGCTTCTTCAATGAGTCCTTCCATGTAGGCATGAATGGTACTGTACCGCGCAAAATACGATTCAATATATGCTTTGGCTTGCTGGCGGGTAATAGATATATTCCGGGCCAGGCCAAAGTCGCTGATACCGTAAATAATGCCAAAATTGACGGCTTTGGCATGAGACCGCTGTTCCGGCGTGACGTCTTCCCAGGGAATGCCGAATACTTCCGATGCCGTACGGCGGTGAATATCCTGATTCTTCCGGAACCCGTCGATCATAGTCGGATCCTGGGACAAATGGGCTAACAGTCGCAGTTCAATCTGTGAATAGTCACCGGATACGATGTAGTCATACCCTTTTCCAGGCACGAAAAACGACCGTATCTTACGGCCCTGTTCCGTACGGACAGGAATGTTCTGTAAATTCGGGTCAGAACTGCTCAGGCGGCCTGTAGCCGTAACCATCTGATTAAATGAAGTGTAAATGCGCCCGGTTTGCGGAGAAATAAGAGGTTCCAGACCATCAAGATAGGTAGAAATCAGTTTTTTTAATGCCCGAAACTGCAGGATCTTGGAAATCATGGGATGCTGATCTGCCAGGGCTTCCAGCACAGACGAATCGGTCGAATAGCCAGTCTTGGTCTTCTTAATGACCGGCAGTCCCAGTTTTTCAAATAAAATGACGCCAAGCTGCTTCGTCGAGTTAATATTAAACGTTTCTCCGGCGTCATCATAAATTGCTTCTTCCAACGCATCGGCTTCCCGGGAAAGGTCCTGCTGCATCGCCACCAGCTGTGTTTTATCGACAGCAAAACCATTCATTTCCATAACAGCCAGCGTATGCAGTAATGGGCATTCTATCGTTTCATACAGCTTCCATACATCAGCACGATGAAGTTCTTTTTCTACACGGGGCCAGAGGGCATATAAAAACCAGGCCGCACTGGCCGTACGATTCTCATCTGTTTCCGTATGTTCCTGAAAAGGCAGATCAAACCGTTCCGATACATAGGTCAGTCCATAGGACGTCCGCGTCGGATCCAGTACATACGCCGCCAGCATGACGTCTTCCAATACAGGCCGTGTTTTCGTATAGGTCATGATGACTTTGGCCAGTGACTTGCCGTCAGAAGTGATAATCCTGTCTGCCTGAGCAAGGGCGGCAAAATAATCCGGCCACTGTGCTGACGGCACGATGAGTACGCCCTGTTCCGTCGCAATGGTCAGAATGCGAACCTGTGGCGCCGGCACCGCATGGTCATACAGGCATTCAGCAGCCACACACTGCCCGGCCAGCGCTGACGGCGGCAGTTCTTCACACGATTTTACCGGCAGCGACGCTGCAGGCTCGCTGTCAGCCAGCGACGAAAAGCGGTCAAAGGCAGCAAATTTTAGCAGCAGCTTTTTAAAACCCAGCGTCCGGAATAGATCTGCCACTTCTTCTTCCCGCGGTTTAGGCAGGAACATATCCATAGAACAGGAAATGGGCACATCGCAGCGAATCGTAGCCAGCGTTTTCGACAACATAGCCTGATCCTTATGAGCCACCAGCTTTTCCTGCAGTTTTTTCCCTTTTACGGCGTCCAGATGTTCATATATGCCCTGGACCGACCCAAACTGGGTAATCAGTTTAAGGGCCGTCTTTTCGCCTACACCGGGCACACCGGGAATATTATCTGCCGTATCCCCCATAAGGGCCTTCATTTCAATGACCTGATCAGGTAAATAGCCATATTCCTCCTCCATGACCGACGGCGTTACAGCCAGCATGTTTGTAATGCCTTTTTTCGTCAAATAAACCGTTACGGCATCGTCAACCAGCTGGAGCGCATCGCGGTCCCCTGTAACAACGGCCACGTCCAGATCCCGCTGTTCGGCCTGGCGGGCAATGGTGCCAATAATATCATCGCCTTCGTACCCTTCCAGTTCCAGCACATGAATACCCAGGCAGCTCAGTACGTCCCGTATCATAGAGAACTGAGGACGCAGCTCATCTGGTGCAGGCTTGCGGGTCGCCTTATATCCGTCAAACAAATCGTTGCGGAATGTATGTTTATCCTTGTCAAAGGCTACAGCCACATACTGCGGATCCAGCTGTTCATATAACTTCAAAAGCATCGTCAGAAAACCATATACGGCATTAGTCGGCCGTCCCTGGCTGTCGGTCAGCCCAGGAATAGCGTAAAAAGCTCGATATAACAGGCTGCTGCCATCGATAATTACGATTCGTTCTTTCATGGCAACCTCCCTAT